>NZ_JBATLB010000219.1:0-1855 GCF_049669965.1 Muriicola sp.
GATTGAGGAGGCCAGGAAAATGCTCAAAAAGAATCAAAAGATGATGGGTATGTCCGATGAGGATATGCAAACTATAGATTCTGTGATCGCTAATACGGCCAATGATCCTAATAATATAAATACGGGAATGACCTTTGATTTTGATAAAGGGATACTCGATTCCCTTATAACAGCCGGTGCTCCCAAAGAGGATAAATTAAAGGCAATGGGCATGAAAGAAGATGCCAGCGGACTCAACAAAAGGTTTTACGAACAGATGTTAAAATTTTATCAGCAAAAAGGAAGAGGCATCATACAGACCTTTTATGATACTATCCCTATAGCCATGTTCCTTTTAATGCCGCTTTTTGCCATGTTATTAAAGCTCTTTTATTGGAAAAGAGGGAACTTTGCCCATCATATGGTGTTTAGCTTTTACTTCTTCACCTTTCTATTTACCTCTTTTTGTCTTCTTATCCTGGCGAATATGCTTTTTGAGGTGCCTATTTGGTTAGAGGTACTTATAACTGTCTCTTATATGCTATATCTGATCCTTGCACTCCGGAATTTTTACAGAAGTAGTTGGCTAGGGGCTTTTTTTAAGGCCGGTCTAATCTCATTTGCATTTATGCCCTTTATTCTGGTTATGACCTTTATAGGCATTGTATTCATGGCGTTTATGCTCTACTAGACAAGGGGCTATTTTTCAAAATAGAGGTAGATATAGATGGCGGCGCCAAAAGGCGCTGCATCTGTGGATGACAATTGCCAGCCATCCCGGCTGTATTTATCCAGCATTTCCTGAATGGCCTTTTGAGAAGCTTCCTTGATATGATTTTTATTTGCGAATGCCTTGGTGTAAAAAATCAGGGTTTCAACCTTGTAATGTTTCATAGTCTTTTAATAATTAATTGATCATAAACAATGCATTTGCAAAAAATAGCTTTCCATTTTCCCAAAAGCCTCTAAACAAAGGATTATCCACCATATAAACCACTTCACCCCTTCCTTTGTTTTCTACCCCAAAGACCAGGGTTTTTGCAACTTTTTTCTGTGCTTCACTCCCTGCAAATCCTGCCATAGGCTTGGTGTCATCTTCCAAATACGCAACACTTCCCCGCTCTAAATATTCGTAGCTGTCATCACCCAGTTTTAAGCTGAAATACGTGTCGCCATACCCAAATCCTAGCGGATGCGTAGGGTCTACTTTTGTTCTGAAAATAGCTCCTGTGATCTGTTGTTTCATGCGTTCGCGCTCGGCCTCTTCATAGAGTTCGGGCTCCGGTGAGTCCTCGTCAGATTTATTGTCTTCTTTCATTTTGATCTTAAAGCCGTCTTTCCCCGCGATCCCATCGATAGAGCCACCCATGGCAATGAGTCGGCCGCCGTCTGCTACCCAATCCGAAATTTTAGTCAGAATGGCCTCGTTCATAAAAGACTTGTATCCGCGCCCATTGGGCAATACGAGCACATCGTAAGCCGAGAGGTCCACATTTCTGAAATAGTCGGTATCAATGACAGTCAAAGGGTATCCCAGCTGTTGTTCAAAGAAATGCCAGACCTCTCCAAAACTAAGGGTGGAGGTAGGCTCACCGGAGAGTACCGCTACTTTTACCGGGTTGATCATGCTTACATAGCTGGAGCCAAAATCTTTGCCCTGATCTACAAAACCTGTATTCACAGTTGTTACTTTTTTATCAGAGTACCTTCCAAAAATCCCAAAAAGATTAATAATTGTTTTAGGATCTGGATTATCTGCTTTGGTTATAATTAAACTACCTCTCTCAAAAGAGTTGCCGTCTATTTTAAATGGTTTTTGTGAGACTCTAACTCTAATTCCTTCCTGTAGTAACTCCGATAAAAATCTCGCATCTTT
>NZ_JBATLB010000220.1:0-8431 GCF_049669965.1 Muriicola sp.
AATTCACAGGGCCACTCTTTCTCAGTTCCATCTATCTCCTTTAATACAGGCCGTTCACCAGGAACCTTAATCCATTCAACCTCTGAAGTGATCAGGCCTTTTAAATTTCCTTCCGTATCCCCAATGAATTTTTTGGTAGAAATACTAAAATAGCGTTCCACTCCTTCTTTATGCGAAGAACTGGTCCTTAAACGCATCGGCCAGAATGGCCATGGCTGGTCCTCAGGCCTTTCTGTCGTTGGCTTACTAAGTATCTCAAAATTGGATACCGACTTTGCTCCCTGTCTAAAAGAAGTACCTATGCAGTCTGAGCCTGTATCCCCACCTCCTATAACGACCACATTCTTGTTGGTTGCCTTGATCTCACGATCAAAATTCTTTACCCCGTCTACACGGCGGTTATTTTGAGCAAGGAAGTCCATTGCTTGCACCACCCCTTTTAATTCTGCACCTTCAATTGGTAAATTTCTGCGAATAGTAGCCCCACCTGATAATACCAGGGCATCATAGTCTGCTTTTAATGCCTCCGCCTTAATGTCTACCCCAACATGAACCCCACATTTAAATTCGATTCCTTCTTCTTTTAATACCTCCAGGCGCCGGTCAATAATGTGCTTTTCCATCTTAAAATCAGGAATGCCATATCGCAATAGGCCTCCAGGTTTTTCGTCCCGTTCATACACGGTAACACTGTGCCCTGCTCTGTTAAGTTGCTGCGCAGCAGCCAATCCGGCAGGTCCGGATCCGATGACGGCAACTTTTTTACCTGTTCTAGTTTCTGGTGGTATGGCCACTACCCATCCTTTTGAAAAGGCGGTCTCTACGATGTTCTTTTCAATGTTCTCAATAGAAACCGGGTCTTCATTGATCCCTAAAACACAAGCTTCCTCGCAAGGTGCGGGGCATAGCCTTCCGGTAAATTCCGGAAAATTATTGGTGGCATGAAGGATTTGAGCTGCCTTTTCCCATTTCCCTCTATATACGGCATCATTAAAGTCGGGTATCAAATTTCCTAACGGACATCCGCTATGGCAAAAAGGAATTCCACAATCCATACAACGAGCTCCCTGTTCCTTTAACTCGTTTTCCTTTAAAGGAACTGTAAATTCCTTAAAATTCTTCACTCGTTTATCTACCGGTTTATAGGGCTCTGTCTTTCTTTCGTATTCCAAAAATCCCGTCGTCTTTCCCATGTCTCGTTCTAAATTGTTTGTAGTTTTTCCTGCTCTAATCGCAACAAAGCTTGTTTGTATTCCTCAGGGAATATCTTGATAAACTGGGGCAAATAATGCTCCCAATTTTCCAATATCCTCTGTGCTAGTGGACTTAAAGTGGCATTGTAATGATTTTCAATAAGACTTTTCAGACAGTGTATATCCTGGTCTTCCTCCACCCGTAATAGGTTCAGTGCTTCCTTGTTGCATCGTTTGTCGAATGTTTGATGTTTATCCAGGACATAGGCAATTCCTCCACTCATGCCGGCACCAAAATTTCGCCCTACTTCACCCAGAATAACCGCGGTGCCTCCTGTCATATACTCGCATCCATGGTCTCCTATTCCTTCAACTACTGCCGTGGCTCCGGAATTTCGAACACAGAATCGCTCCCCGGCCTTGCCATTGATATACGCTTCACCCGATGTGGCCCCATACAGGGTAACATTCCCTGTGATAATATTTTCTTCTGGTTTTAAGGTCGATTTTTCAGGGATCTTGATGATCAATTTAGCCCCGGAAAGGCCTTTCCCAAGATAGTCATTCGTATTCCCATTTACCACCATGGTAAGGCCCCTTGTGGCAAATGCCCCAAAACTCTGACCGGCAGAACCGGTAAAAATTAGTTTTAAGGTATTGTCTGGCAGGCCTTCCGCACCGTAAATTTTAGAGATCTCATTGCTGATAATGGCCCCTATGGCCCTGTCTGTATTATGAATTGGGAAATGCAAAACAGATTTTTCTTTTCTGAACAAGGACGGGTGGGCTTTTCCAATGATCTCAAACTCCATGGAGTCATCTACGTGGTGTTCTTGTTGCTGGGTATTATACAGCTTGGTCCCTTTTCGTACTTCAATTTTATGAAGAATAGGACTCAGGTCCAATCCATTGGCTTTAAAATGGTCTATTGCCTTGTTTCTGTTTAACTTTTGTACTTGTCCCACCATCTCATTGATGGTCCTGAAACCTAACTGGGCCATGATCTCCCGGAGTTCCTGTGCAACGAAATACATAAAATTCACCACGTGTTCTGGTTTTCCTTCAAACTTCTTTCGCAATTCGGGATTTTGTGTGGCAATACCAACCGGGCAAGTGTTTAAATGGCATACACGCATCATAATACATCCGGAAGCTACCAGGGGTGCGGTCGCAAAACCAAATTCTTCTGCTCCCAACAGGCAAGCGATGGCCACATCCCTCCCTGTTTTTAACTGGCCGTCACATTCCAGTACAATACGGTTCCTGAGATCGTTCATGACCAGGGTTTGCTGTGCTTCCGCAATTCCCAGTTCCCAGGGTAGTCCTGCGTGTTTTAAAGAGGTAAGGGGAGATGCCCCTGTACCTCCGTCAAAACCCGAAATAAGGATCACATCGGCTTTTGCTTTGGCTACTCCGGCAGCTACGGTACCAACACCCACCTCAGACACCAGTTTTACGTTGATACGGGCTTCCCTGTTGGCAGATTTAAGATCATAGATAAGCTGAGATAGATCTTCTATAGAATAAATATCGTGATGGGGGGGTGGGGAGATCAATCCAACATATGGGGTAGAATTCCTGGTTTTGGCGATGGAAGGGTTCACCTTAGGTCCCGGGAGTTGTCCCCCCTCTCCTGGTTTTGCTCCCTGGGCCATTTTTATCTGGATCTCCTGGGCATTTGTAAGGTAATTAGAGGTAACTCCAAATCTTCCCGAGGCCACCTGTTTGATGGCACTATTTCGCCAATCTCCTGTTTTGTTCTTATAAAATCGGTCAGCGTCTTCTCCACCTTCACCAGAATTACTCTTTCCTCCGATACGGTTCATGGCAATGGCCAGATTTTCATGAGCCTCCTTGCTTATTGAACCATAAGACATGGCCCCTGTTTTAAATCGCTTTACAATTTCTGTCCAGGGTTCTACCTGCTCTAAAGGAATGGGGTCATAATTGGCAAATTCGAACATTCCACGGATGGTCATAAGGTCTCTGGATTGCTCATTTACCATTTGGGCGTATTCCTTGTAAGTAGCTGCTTCGTTGTTGCGTACAGATTTCTGAAGTTTAGCGACAGACAAAGGATTGAACATATGTTTTTCACCATCCCTTCTCCATCGGTATTCACCGCCAATTTCCAGATCCAGATCGGCTGCTATATGTTTTTTTACAAAGGCATTCTGATGTCTTTTTGCGATCTCCTTTTCGATCTCATATAATCCTATTCCCTGAATACGTGTGGGGGTATTTGGGAAATACCTGTTAACGACATTTGTATTGAGGCCAATACATTCAAACAATTGCGAACCTCTGTATGAATTCAAGGTAGAGATCCCGATCTTGTTCATCACTTTTACAATGCCTTTCCCGATGGCTTTGTTATAATTTTTGATGGCTTCATCAAAGGAGAAGTCGGTAATATCGTTTTCATCGATCTGTTCCCCTATGATCTCGTTCACCAAATACGGATTGATGGCACTGGCTCCAAAACCGAAGAGTAATGCAAAATGGTGCACCTCTCTTGGTTCGGCAGATTCTATGATGATACTCAACTTGGATCGTTTCCCTGCAGCTTGTAAGCCGCTGTTAACATAAGAACACGCTAATAATGCGGGGATAGGCGCTTTTTCTTCACTTACAAAACGATCCGACAGTATGATAATATTGGCCCCATTGTCTATTGCTTTGGTGGCCTGTGTCAAAAGAGATTGCAATGCTTCCTCTAATCCATTGTGCCCTCGCTGAACATCGTATAAAATGGAAATGGACACTACCTTGTAATCAGGACTGGCGTCGTAATTCTTGATTTTGTCCAGATCTTCTTTGGAGATCACAGGGTTTTGGATCTTTAATTTTTTACAATGCAGTTCGGTGATGTCAAAGATGTTCCGGTCTGTTCCCAGCGTTAAACTTATATCTGTGATGAGTTCTTCCCTGATGCCATCAAGAGGAGGATTTGTTACCTGGGCGAACAATTGCTTAAAATAATTATAGATCAATTGAGGTCTATCCGATAAGACAGCGATTGGGGTATCTGAGCCCATGGACCCTATGGGTTCTTTGGCATTTTTCCCCATAGGAAGGATAATGGTATTTATATCTTCAAGGGTGTAGCCAAAAACCGCCTTCCTTTTTTCCACGCTTTCCTCCCCGATAAAAAGAGGACAATCGTTATAGGGAATGTCGCGCAGGTGCATCAGATTCTTATCGAGCCATTTCTTATAAGGATGGCGTTGTGCTATTTCCTCTTTGATTTCCTCATCATTGATGATACGGCCTTCCTCCATATTCACCAGAAACATTTTCCCGGGTTCCAGTCTTCCATGCAATTCAATATTCTCTGGCGCTATGTCCAGGACGCCTGTTTCTGAGGACATAATTACATATCCGTCCTTGGTAACGGAATACCGCGAGGGTCTCAGTCCGTTCCTGTCCAAAACAGCCCCTATGTAGTTCCCATCGGTAAACGGAATAGAAGCCGGCCCGTCCCAGGGTTCCATGACACAGGAGTTATATTCATAGAAGGCCTTCTTGGCTTCAGACATTTCTGTATTTTTTTCCCAGGCTTCAGGGACCAGCATCATCATAACTTCGGGCAGTGAGCGCCCCGTCATCAGCAGTAGTTCAACCACCATATCCATGGTCGCAGAATCTGATTTTGCTGGAAGGATAACCGGAATGATCTTTTTTAATTCCGGCCCAAAAAGTGGACTTTCCATCAGTTCTTCCCTTGAACGCATGCGCGATACATTGCCTCGCAGGGTATTGATCTCCCCATTGTGGCACATATATCGGAAGGGTTGCGCCAGATCCCAGGTGGGGAAAGTATTGGTGGAGAAACGTTGATGAACCAGCGCAAGTCTGGTAATTACTCTGGGGTCCATCAGATCCGAATAATATCTTTTGATATCCTGGGGCATCAGTAGCCCTTTAAAAATAATGATCCTGGTAGAAAGACTGGGCAGGTAAAAGAATTTGCTTTCAGAAAGTTTGGAACCAATAATGGTGTGCTCCGTTACCTTTCGTGCTATAAATAGTTTCAGATTGAAATCGAAGACATCCTGTGTCTCATTTTCCTGAGCAATAAAGACTTGTTTAACAAAGGGTTCAGTTTCAGCAGCTATTCGGCCAGGGACGGAGGTATTTACAGGAACATCGCGCCATCCGATTAAATTCAAGCCCTGTCTTTTTATTTCTGCCTCAAATACCGAAATGCAATAAGCACGTTGATTGGCCTTTTTAGGTAGAAAGACATTCCCTACCGCATAAGTTCCTGGTGCTGGTAATTCAAAGGAGCATTCTTCCTGAAAAAAAATATGAGGGATATCTATCAGTATCCCTGCGCCATCTCCTGTTTTTCCGTCTGCACTCACGGCGCCCCTATGTTCTAATTTGTCAAGAATTTCGAGGGCCTTGTGAATTATATCGTTCGATTTTTTTCCTTTCAGGCTGCAAATAAAACCTGCCCCACAGTTATCGTGCTCAAACTCCGGCAAATACAATCCTTGCTTCTTCAACATCTGTTTTGGTATTTACTCAAAAGTACCAAAATGACTTTGATGCCAGTCGGTTTTCGCAGTTGAAGAGGTAAAAAATGCAGCTAATTAAAAAATACCTTGGGAAATATGCAAAATGCATTTTAAATCTCCGTTAAAATAGGATATTAATAATACTGTCTTGCGGAATTTGTCATAACAGGAAGCAGTGATTTAATCAAAGCTATCCGATTTGAATAGTTAGTGTTTGAGGACAAAGAATCCCACTATTTTGAGGTGAGGATACTCCGCGAAATAACGATCTTCTGTATTTCGGAGGTCCCTTCATAGATCTGGGTGATCTTTGCATCTCTCATAAGCCTTTCTACGTGGTAATCTTTTACAAATCCGTTGCCCCCGTGTATTTGGACGGCCTCAACAGTTGTTTCCATGGCTACCTGAGAAGCGTATAGTTTTGCCATGGCCCCAGAAAGATCATAGTTAGCGCCATTATCTTTGTCGCAGGCCGCTTTATACACTAGAAAACGAGCTGCCTCTATTTGAGTATGCATATCTGCAAGCTTAAAAGCAATGGCCTGGTGATTACTGATTTCCGTGCCGAAAGCTTTTCGTTCCTTGGAGTATTTTTTGGCCATTTCGTAGGCACCTGCGGCAATACCTAAGGCTTGAGCAGCGATCCCTATCCTGCCACCTGCAAGAGTTTTCATGGCAAATTTAAATCCAAATCCATCCTCTCCAATCCTATTTTCTTTTGGGACCACCACATCATTGAAGTTTAATGAATGTGTATCGCTCCCGCGGATACCTAATTTGTTCTCTTTGGGACCTATTTCAAAGCCCTTCATCCCTTTTTCAACGATCAATGCATTGATCCCCTTATGTGCTTTTTCTACGTGGGTTTGGGCTATGACCAGGTATACATCGGCTGAGCTGCCATTAGTAATCCAGTTTTTGGTTCCATTGAGAATATAGTGATCTCCTTTGTCTATCGCAGTTGTTTTTTGAGAGGTTGCGTCACTACCGGCTTCTGGCTCTGAAAGGCAGAATGCGCCAATGATCTCCCCGGTGGCCAGTTTTGCCAGATATTTTTCTTTCTGAGCCTCTGAGCCAAAAGTTTCCAGCCCCCAGCATACGAGGGAATTATTAACCGATACAATAACCGAAGCTGAGGCGTCTATCTTTGAAAGTTCCTCCATAACGAGTACGTAGGACAGGGTGTCTAATCCGCTTCCACCAAATTTTGGATCGACCATCATTCCCATAAAGCCGAGCTCCCCCATCATTTTTACCTGATCTGTGGGGAATTTTTGTGCTTCGTCTCTTTCAATGACCCCGGGAAGTAATTCCTGTTGTGCAAAATCGCGGGCCGCTTGTTGAATCATCAACTGCTCTTCTGAAAGTGTAAAATCCATAGTACTTAGTATATTGTTAAAAAAGGCCTACAAATATACATCTTGATTGGAAATTATTCAATGATTACCACGGCAATTTGCGAATACGACAAACTATATTTTTTGATTGTTTGCTATTGGCCACACAGAAATACTTTTATACCCCGTCAATATTTTTATATTTGTTGCAGATGAACAAAAGGCATACGATAGATATTGGAATTATGAGACAACACTAGCTTCAGGTAACAACACAGATGTAAAGCAGCGGCTTTCGAAGGCCGTGAAAATGTACAACTCATAATATAATACTTATCATACATGAAAGATCTTTTAAAAAAGTACGAAAATAAAGCCCCGGAAATTGTTTTTAATTGGAAGGATCCGGAAACGGAAGCCGAAGGATGGACAGTGATCAATTCCTTGCGCGGAGGTGCGGCAGGAGGTGGTACACGGATGCGCGAAGGGCTGGATATGAATGAAGTTTTATCCCTGGCAAAGACAATGGAGGTAAAATTCACTGTTTCAGGACCGCCCATTGGAGGCGCCAAATCCGGGATCAATTTTAATCCAAATGATCCTAGAAAAAGGGGCGTGCTAGAACGTTGGTACAATGCGGTAGCCCCGTTGCTGAAAAGTTATTACGGTACCGGCGGTGACCTGAATGTGGACGAGATCCATGAAGTGATTCCTATTACAGAAGACGCCGGAGTGTGGCACCCTCAGGAGGGAGTATTTAATGGACATTTTAGGCCTACGGAGGCCGACAAGATTAACCGTATTGGCCAATTGCGTTTGGGCGTGATCAAAGTTTTAGAAACTTCTGCTTATTCTCCTAATACTGCCCAAAAATATACAGTGGCCGATATGATCACCGGCTATGGTGTAGCAGAGGCGGTAAAGCATTACTATACCATTTACGGAGGCTCAGTAATAGGTAAAAAGGCTGTGGTACAGGGATTTGGAAATGTAGGTGCGGCAGCAGCCTTCTATCTTGCTCAGATGGGAGCCAAGGTGGTGGGGATCATAGACAGGGAAGGCGGGGTCATTAATGAAAACGGATTCTCGTTTGACGAGATCAAAACCTTCTTTCTCCATAAAAAAGGAAATACCTTAATTGCTGACCCTGATAAGATGATTCCTTTTGCGGAAATGAAGGAAAGGATATGGAGTTTACCAACAGAGATATTTGCCCCGTGTGCAGCATCCAGATTGATCACTCAGGAACAAATCACAGAGATGATCAACTCAGGGCTGGAAGTAATCTCTTGCGGAGCCAATGTGCCATTTGCTGACAAAGAAATATTTTTCGGACCTATTATGGAATATACCGATGAAAAAGTAAGTCTTATTCCCG
>NZ_JBATLB010000221.1:0-43265 GCF_049669965.1 Muriicola sp.
CCCATAAGTCATTTCCATTTAGTTCTTTCCAATTCTCGGGGCTAAGCACTATCTTTGTTGTTTAGAATCATTTTACATTAAACACTGCTCTTACCAAGATGAAATTAGATAAAAATGAAATATTAAAAGCCTTGCAGACCATATCGGTGCCGGGAGAAGGCCAGAATATGGTAGAAAGTGGCGCTGTAAAGAATATTCAGATCTTTGGAGATGAGGTAGTGGTAGACATTATTATTAAGAACCCCAGCCTTCAGGCTCGCAAGAAAACGGAGGTTTCAATCTTACAGACTATTCACAGACAAGTTTATGAAAAGGCCAAAATAACCGTGAATTTAACGGTAGAGGCGCCTGCCCAACCCAAAGTGAACGAGATCAAAGGGAAGGCGATTCCAGGTATTCAAAATATCATTGCGGTCGCATCTGGTAAGGGGGGTGTGGGGAAGTCTACAGTAACGGCAAATCTTGCAATAACCCTGGCTAAAATGGGCTTTAAGGTAGGGATCCTGGATGCAGATATCTATGGGCCGTCTATCCCGATCATGTTTGATGTTGCCAACCAAAAACCGCTAGCGGTTGAAGTAGACGGAAAATCTAAAATGAAACCTATAGAGAACTATGGGGTAAAGATCTTGTCTATTGGCTTTTTTACCCAGCCAAATCAGGCGGTTATTTGGCGTGGTCCTATGGCAGCCAAGGCATTAAATCAAATGATCTTTGACGCACATTGGGGAGAACTCGATTTTCTTTTGATAGACCTTCCTCCCGGTACAGGAGACATTCACCTTAGTATTATGCAGGCATTACCTGTGACTGGTGCGGTTGTGGTAAGCACCCCCCAGGAAATTGCCCTGGCGGATGCGAGAAAAGGGGTTGCCATGTTCCAACAAGAAGCTATAAATGTGCCTGTTCTCGGGATCGTTGAAAATATGGCCTACTTTACCCCTGCTGAACTTCCGGATCACAGATATTATATTTTTGGGAAAGAAGGGGCTAAGCATTTGGCCGAGGATATGGAAGTTCCATTTTTAGGCGAGTTACCCTTGGTTCAAAGTATTAGGGAAGCCAGTGATGCAGGAAGACCTGCGGCGCTTCAATCATCAACTCCTATTGAAGCTTCCTTTGAACAGATCACCAGGAATACCGTTCAAGAACTTGTTCGTAGAAATACAGGCTTGCCTCCTACAGAGGCAATTAAGATAACAACAATGGCAGGATGTGCTGCCGTTAAAAAGAAAGGATAATGACTCCTGATGAATTAAAAATTAATGTTGAAAAAGCCCTGGATGAGATTCGTCCGTTTTTGCAAAGTGATGGTGGTGATATTTCACTGGTTTCTATTGAAGGCGGTACCCTGGTAAAGGTTCGTTTGGAAGGAAATTGTGTGGGTTGTACCGTAAACCAAATGACCTTGAAAAGTGGTGTGGAAATGACGATTAAGAAATATGTGCCTCAAATAGAACAGGTTATTAATATGGTCAATTAATATGTTGTTCCACTTCCTTCCCTTTTGCTGATTTAAGTATTTACAATCATGATTAAAACAGATATACTCATAATAGGAGCAGGTCCCACTGGCTTATTTGCCGTTTTTGAAGCGGGATTATTACAGCTTAAATGCCATATAATTGACACCCTCCCGCAGCCTGGCGGTCAATGTGCGGAATTATATCCTAAAAAACCCATTTATGATATTCCGGGTTTCCCTGAGATCTTGGCAGGAGAGCTTGTGGACAATCTAATGGAGCAAATAAAACCATTTCAACCGGGTTTTACGTTGGGAGAGCAGGCTACCACTATTGAACAGAAAGAAGATGGGACATTTGTGGTTACCACCAATCTCGGTACGCAGCATCAAGCCCCTGTAGTGGCTATTGCCGGGGGCTTAGGTAGTTTTGAGCCACGAAAACCCCTGTTGGCGAACCTTGCAGGTTTTGAAGACAAGGGGGTAGAATACATGATCAAAGACCCTGAGAAGTATTGTGGGAAGCGGGTTTTGTTAGCCGGTGGAGGCGATTCTGCGCTCGACTGGACCATCTTTCTGGCGGAAATAGCGAAGGAGGTGACACTGGTTCACAGGAGAAATGAATTTCGGGGAGCCTTAGACTCAGTGGAAAAAGTTCAGGCACTTAAAGACAAAGGAAAAGTTAGACTGATTACTCCGGCTGAGATCGTGGAAATAGGAGGGAAAGATCGTCTTGAATGGGCTGTGGTAAGAAGAAGCATAGACAAGGACAGCACTGAAGATTTCAGACTGAATCTGGATCACTTTATTCCTCTTTTCGGTCTATCTCCTAAATTAGGACCTATAGCCAACTGGGGATTGGAAATTGAAAGAAATGCCATTAAGGTAGACAATACCCTGGATTATCAGACCTGTATTCCCGGGATCTATGCAATAGGGGATGTGAATACGTATCCCGGTAAATTAAAATTGATCTTGTGTGGTTTCCATGAAGCCACCCTCATGTGTCATAGTGCTTATCAACGGATCCATCCTAATAAAAAGTACGTATTAAAGTACACCACTGTTGGAGGTGTTCAGGGTTTTGATGGCTCTTCAAAAGAAGCACCCAAAGCCGTCGTTAAAGCGATTGTTTAGTATATGAGCGATATCAGCATCACCATTACGGATAGGACAGGAAAGATTCATGATGTTACCGCTCCAACAGACATGAACATGAATTTGATGGAGCTTATACGCTCATATGAGCTGGCCCCCGAGGGAACGATTGGTGTTTGTGGCGGAATGGCCATGTGCGCTTCCTGTCAGATCTATATTACTTCGCCACACCAACTGCCGGAAAAAACTGATGAGGAAGAAGCCATGCTTTCTGAGGCGTTCTATGTTGAAGAACATAGTAGATTAGGTTGCCAAATAAATTTGGAAGGAGACCTGAACGAACTTAGAGTTACTATTGCCCCAGAGGGGTAAAGCTTAAATCCTTGCCTGATAGGTAAATAAGTTAAAGTAGCGCCCCTCTTTGGCAATAAGCTCATCATGGGTGCCAGTTTCTGCAATAAGACCATCTTCAATGACCAGTATCTGGTCTGCTTTTCTGATAGTACTAAGCCTATGGGCAATCACAAAGGTGGTCCTGCCTTTGGTCAAAGCTGCCAAACTCTGCTGAATTAAGCCCTCACTTTCGGTATCCAGGTTAGAAGTAGCTTCGTCTAGAATGAGTACCCGTGGATCTGCCAATATTGCTCTTGCAATGGCAATTCGCTGTCGTTGCCCGCCAGATAGTTTAATACCTCTTTCCCCTATGAGGGTATCTAAACCTTCTTCAAAACGATCCGTAAATTCATTTACATAAGCGGCTTTTACTGCTTCCAATAGTTGTTCCTCCGTGGCATTAGGCCTGGGGAAGAGTATGTTCTCCCGAATGGTACCTTCAAAAAGGAAATCGTCTTGCAATACCACACCGAGATGTTTTCTATAACTACCTAAAGAAACTTTGGACAAATCGTTTCCATCTACGGTGATGACACCCGAATCTGGATTCAAAAAACTGGCTGCCAAACCTGCGATGGTACTTTTTCCCGAGCCGGAGCTGCCAACAAGCGCAACTACGGAGCCCGAAGGAACGGAAAAGGTAATATTATGAAGAACTTCTTTTTCTTCCTCATAGGCAAAGGAAACATCCTTGAATTCTATATCGCCTTTAATCTTTTCAATTGTAATAGTGCGCTCTTCAGGATTTTCTTCTTCCGTCATATTCATCAGCTCTTCCGTTCTGTCCAGCCCGGCCAATGCTTCACTTAGTTGGCTGCCAATATTACTCATTTGCACTATGGGAGCTACCATAAGTCCGAGTAAGAAGGTGAATTCTAAAAACTCCCCCAGGGTAAGTTGGTCATTCATAATTTTGTAACCCCCTATGCCCATGATTCCAGTGGTGGCCACCCCTAACAGGAAGGTAGAAGAACTGGTCATAACGGCTGTTGCTGTCAAACTTTTCTTCACATTTTGGTAAAGTCGATAAACACCCTCTTTAAAGACATCGTGTTCCTGCACTTCTGCATTAAAACCTTTAATGACCCTTATGCCTCCCAAGGTTTCTGTAAGTCGGCCCGTTACTTCCGCATTGATCTTTCCCCGGGTTCGAAAAATTGGACGAATGATCTTAAAGGCTTTAAGGGCAACAATTGCAAATATAGCCAGAGGGATAAGTGTAAAAAGGGTCATAGTAACGCTGATGTTCAGCAAAAGTATCAGGGCTACTATAGCTGTAATAGTCCCTCCAACCAATTGTACCAAACCAGTACCTATAAGATTTCTCACACCTTCAACATCGGTCATGATCCTGGATACCAATTCGCCAGATTTTGTATTATCAAAGAAGCGTATAGGGAGGGCAAGGATCTTATGTTGTACCTGGGCGCGTAGTTCAGAGATCATATACTGTGCCTGTACGCTTAATATTTTCGTTAATAGAAAGGAGGTGATTGCCTGTACCATTATGGCAAGGATTACGATCCCAATAAGGAGCTTTAAAAAGGGTAAATCCTTATTTGGGATAATATCGTCCATTAAATATTTCAAGGACATAGGAGCCACAAAACTGGCAGCCTTACTGATAACAATTAAAATGAGACCTATGAAAACAAGATTGCGCCTTGGCCAAATAATGGTCTTGAATGCTTTGAGGATGCTAACTTTTTTATCAGCCATAAATAAAATAATGAAAATTAGTAGAAGGCCCCCAAGTTACACATAAATCTAGCGTATTCTGTACATCATATCCGAAGTAAATATTTGTCCTAAATTAGTAATTCATCAAGAAGACTGGTAAATTCACTCCGCAATAAAAAATTGATATGGAAACCTTGGACAGCAATGGGAATATACTCGAAGACGGAGACAATGTACATGTAACAAAAGATCTTAAAGTGAAAGGGATGCAGAAAACTTTAAAGAGAGGTGACCTGATCAAGAATATCCGACTTGGTTCAGATTCTCAGTTGGTAGAATGCAGAATAGGTAAAAGCACTATAGTTCTTAAAACTCAATTCTTAAAAAAAGCATAGTTATGAGGCACTTTTATATTTTTCTCGCGATTATATGTATAGTCTCCTGTAAGTCTAATGGTAATTCTTCCGAGCTAGAGAAATGGGAAGAATACGCCGGGAATACAACCATTATCAGGGATGACTTTGGCGTGCCGCATATTTATGGAAAAACAGATGCAGATGCTGTTTTCGGATTGTTATTTGCGCAATGCGAAGATGATTTTAACAGGGTGGAACAAAACTACATCTGGGCCACAGGCCGCCTGGCTGAGGTGGATGGAGAGGAAGCAATTTACAGCGACCTTAGGGCACAGCTGTTTATGACCCAGGAAGAGGCGATCGCCAACTACGAACAAAGTCCTGAATGGTTACGGGAATTATGCGATGCCTTTGCTGCAGGGATAAATTACTATTTACATACCCATCCGGAGGTTACACCCAAATTATTTGCAAGGTTTGAACCCTGGATGCCCATGTATTTTAGTGAAGGCTCTATAGGAGGTGATATTGAGCGGATCAGTACTGGCAAATTAAAGGCAATGTATGAAAAGGGGATCTCTTTTACCGAAAGCGTTGAATTGGAATTAGAACGCAAGGAAGCGGAAGTTGAACCTCAGGGATCTAACGGGATAGCTATTTCCGGAGAACTTACACAGTCTGGTAATGCGATGCTCTTAATTAATCCTCATACGTCCTTTTATTTTAGGGGGGAGGTCCATATGGTCAGTGAAGAAGGTTTAAATGCCTATGGGGCAGTAACCTGGGGGCAGTTCTTTATCTACCAGGGGTTTAATGAAAAAACAGGCTGGATGCATACCTCAACGTATACAGATGTTATGGATGAATTTATTGAAACCGTGATAGAGCAGGACGGGCAGCTGTTGTATCAATACGGAGAAGAACTACGACCAGTGACCGTTTCTGAAATTACATTAAAGTATAAAGACGGAGACCAAGTGAAAGAAAAGACCTTTCCTACATACAGTACCCATCACGGGCCTGTTACCCATATGGAAGGAGAACGGGTAGTAGCTTCGGCCATGATGTGGGAACCTGTCAAAGCCCTGGAACAATCATATATACGTTCCAAACAGCAAGGGTACGAAGGTTTTAGGAAGATGATGGATATCCGCACTAATTCTTCTAATAATACGGTGTATGCCGATGCGGAAGGGAACATTGCCTATTTCCACGGGAATTTTATCCCCGTGCGCGATACGCTCTATGATTACTCGCAGCCTGTGGAAGGCAATGATCCCAACACAGATTGGCAAGGTTTGCACTCAGTAGATGAGAATATCCTGGTCCTGAATCCCCCCAATGGCTGGATACAGAATTGTAATTCTACGCCCTATACGGCTGCCCTGGAACACAGTCCTAAAAAGGAGAATTATCCTAACTATATGTCTATTGATCGTGAAAATTTCCGAGGGATCCACGCGATAGAGCTTTTGAGGAAACGAAAAGGATATACCCTGGATAGCCTCATAAAACTGGCATATGACCCCTATTTGCCAGCCTTTGAAGCCCTTATTCCAGACTTAATTTCGGCTGCAAACAGGGCTGGTAATCAGGACAATGAAATAAAAGAAGCAATTGAAGTGCTTACAGATTGGGATTTCAAGACATCGGAGGAATCAGTGGCGATGACTTTAGCTCATTATTATGGAACTGCAGCCTTACGTTGGGCTATGACTGGAAAGATGGAAAAAAGACCAAGTGAATTGGAAGCATTAAGTAATCCCAGTGTTTACATTTCTGATGAATCCATGCTAAGCCTATTCTCAATGGTTATTACTAATTTAAATACTGATTTCGGAACCTGGAAGTTGCCTTGGGGCGAGGTAAACCGATACCAGCGATTAAACGGAGATATCCGTCAACCCTTTGACGATTCCAAACCAAGCATTCCAATTGGCTTTGCCTCTGGCAGGTGGGGTGCCTTGGCGGCCTACGGAGCCAGATATACCAATGATACCAAAAAGCTTTATGGTACTCGTGGAAATAGTTTTGTGGCGGTGGTAGAATTCGGAGAAAAAGTAAAGGCGAAAAGTATCCTTGCTGGTGGGCAGAGCGGTGATCCCTCGTCCCCTCATTTTGATGACCAGGCACTGCCTTATGCCAAGGTGCAATTTAAAGATGTGCCATTTTACAAAGAGGATGTTTTAAAAAGGGCAGAAGAAACCTATAAGCCTGGAAAACGAAAATAGTCTACTCTTTTACAATAATAAGGGAGGCTTTAGACCCTGTAGATAACAACCATTTGTTGGAGTAGATCAGTTTCCCCATATCGTCATAGACATCTACCTGAGCCGTATTAGGCCCGGAGGTCCCTTGGTTTAACGCTTCAAAATCCAGACGGTTAAAACCCTTATCAAGTGTAAGGTTTACCCCTTTAAAGCTACCTGTAAGTAATATGTTAGGATCTATAACTTCCTCGTTGGCATAGATCTTTACTCTGTCTCCGTCTACATATTCATGATCTCGGCAAACTATTCCAACAAATTTAGAAGTAGTTTTAATATCACCTAAATACATATCACCATAATGCTCCTTGCTATTCCCTTTTTCGCGCTCCCCAACTTTAGGATCAATTTTCATATCATAGCCCGCTTGCCTCAATTCCCTATCTGGAAGCATTTTGATATTGGGAGTCATTAGAGAGTCTTTAAGGTTTGGGGTTTTACTTATATCAATCACCGATGGCATCCTAAGTCCGTTATTTTGGATAGGATTGGCTTTCATATCAAGGTTCGGCTTTGGTCCTATCTTTAAAGGCTGTGTTTTCGGAATATCGGTTTGCGACATTCCGATCGCAATAAAACCTAGCATAAAAAAAAGGCTAACAAAGGCTTTCATAGCAACACTTAGTTTTGGTTAAAGGTAGCAAATACCCTGCCATGAGGACTTAAATCACTGTTAAATTCGATAAATGCTTCCCTTGCAAGTACTCCAAGTGGCAAAGGCCTATGGCCCTTTTTATGCCTTTTTCATAGGTATACGATATACGTTCACGGTATTTTCTGAGACATTCGGAATACATCAGACAGACTTTTTGTTGGTAGTTTACCAATCTCACCAGTAATCTGTAAGACTGATATATATCATAAAATTACTTGATCTATTGTATTAGATTTACCTGTACAATTATTCCATTTCACAACAATTGTACAGGTAAATAGCAAGTGTCATGCAAGGACAGCCAAAGGAAAATAGTGTATTTATCCATTCGGGTGTGGTTTCGCATATAGACGGTAAATCTGTCATTGTTTCCCTTGACAAGAACGTTCATTGTGAATCCTGCAGCGCTAAAGGGGCTTGCGGAGTTTCAGATTCTGCTTCTAAGGAAGTAGAAATCTTTGATTCTAACGGTACATTTAAGCTCAATGATCCGGTGCAGGTGACCTTAAAAAAGAATTTGGGTCAAAAAGCTGTCTTTTGGGCGTACATTTTTCCCTTTATCCTCATGATTTCGGCCTTATTGACCGCTTCCTTCTTTGTTGCAGAGTGGATGGCTGGTCTTCTATCGCTCTTTGTTCTTATACCCTATTATGCAACCTTATACGCACAAAAAAATTATTTTCAGAAAACCTTCAGAATTTCGATTCTGAGAATTTAATCAGATATGGCAGACTCAATTCTTAACAGTGCAGTTTTACTGGCCATTTTAGGGTTAATTGCCGCCTTGGTGCTGTATTTGGTTTCCAAGAAGTTTTATGTTTATGAAGATCCTTTGATCGCTGAGGTGGAGGGACTTTTACCTGCTGCCAATTGTGCGGGCTGTGGTTTTCCGGGCTGCAGGTCTTTTGCTGAAAAGTTAGTAAGCTCTGATGATATATCCGATTTGTTCTGTCCCGTTGGAGGGAATGATATTATGAAATTGGTATCGGAAACCTTGGGAAAAGAGGTCGCAGAGCAGGATCCTACTGTTGCCGTTGTACGTTGCCAGGGTAGTTGCGACGTGCGGCCAAAGACCTCAGAATACCAGGGGCCTAAATCTTGTGCTATTTCAGCTTTGATCTACAGTGGAGAAACGGATTGTCAATACGGGTGTCTGGGAGATGGGGATTGTGTTGCCGTCTGCAAGTTTGACGCGATGTACATGGATGAAGAGACAGGTTTACCAGTGGTTATTACTGATAAGTGTACCTCATGTGGTATGTGCGTAGACGCCTGTCCCAGAGATATTATCGAAATGCACCCTAAGCATAAAAGAGATCTTAAAATCTTTGTAGGTTGTCTGAATGAGGAGAAGGCGGGTATTGCCAAAAGAGCTTGCTCAGTGGCATGTATAGGCTGCTCCAAGTGTTTAGATGTTTGTCCTAAAGATGCTATTACCATAGAGAACAACCTGGCCTATATCGACCCGGCATATTGCACACTATGCAGAAAATGTGTTCCAGTGTGCCCAACCCATTCCATTATCGAAACTAATTTTCCACCACGGAAGGAAAAGAAAGTGGATGATGGGGTTAAAGTTAAAGTCGAATCGATAAAGCCTCAAAACGATGCTTAAGACATTTCCAAAAGGAGGCATACACCCCCCGGAGAATAAATTGACATCGTCAACACCCATCAAAAGGCTACCAACGCCTAAGGTAGTGTATGTTCCGATATCACAGCATATTGGCATCCCTGCAGAAATAGTAGTAGAGGTAAAGCAAAAGGTAGAGATTGGGCAGGTAATTGCCAAATCAGGCGGTTTTGTTTCATCCAATATTCATGCCCCTTTAGCCGGTACGGTTACTAAACTGGATATGATTGTGGATACCAAAGGTTACAAGAAGCAGTGTATCGTGATCAGAACCGATGATAAAAATGAATCGAATTTTCAGGAAGTGGAATTTCCACTCAAGGAGGACATCACTATTGAACCGGAAGAGATCCTGAAACGCATTTCAGACTATGGTATAGTTGGACTGGGAGGGGCAACCTTTCCATCACATGTGAAGTTGCAGGTCAAAAATGATACACGCATAGATTGCCTGATAATCAATGGGGTGGAGTGTGAACCATATTTGACGTCAGACCATCGGTTAATGCTCGAAAAGGCGGAAGAGATCCTGGTCGGTATCCGGATCCTGATGCATGCCTTGCATGTGAAAAGGGCTATTATTGGAATTGAAAACAATAAGAAAGATGCCATTGACATATTCAAAAAACTTACTAACGGAAAATCCGGGATCCAGATTGCGGCTCTACAGGTCAAATACCCTCAAGGTGGGGAAAAACAGTTGGTCAGGGCAATTCTGAAAAGAGAAGTCCCTAAAAACGGACTGCCCCTTGATGTAGGTGTGGTGGTTCACAATGTAGGTACTGTTTTTGCTATCTACCAGGCTGTTCAACACAACAGACCCCTATTGGAAAGGGTCGTCACAGTGACCGGAAAAAAATTGCAAAATCCGTCGAACTTCTGGGTTAAGATCGGAACTCCTATCAGCAACCTGATTGATGCGGTTGGGGGTGTGCCGGAAGACACCCGAAAAATCGTTAGTGGTGGTCCCATGATGGGAAAGGCCCTAAAAAATACTGATGTGCCCGTTACCAAAGGCACTTCGGGAATTTTGGTCATTTCAGAAGATGAAGCCAGTAGAGGAGAACCAAAAAATTGTATCCGATGCGGGGAATGCGTTGACGTATGCCCTATGGGTCTTGAACCTCATTTATTGATGAACTTGTCCGAAAAGGGCATGTATGAGAAAGCCCTTCAGGAAGATATTCTCACCTGTATAGAATGCGGTTCGTGTAGTTATGTTTGTCCTTCTCATCGCCCACTACTAGATTATATCAGATTTGGTAAATCGATAGGAAAGCAACTCCATTCTAAAAAAGCCTAGCTATGAATGGTCAGACCATTATCGTTTCAGCCTCACCTCACGTGCATTCGGATAGAACTTCTCAAAAACTGATGTACGATGTTGTCATTGCCCTGATTCCGGTATTTCTCGTCTCACTATACGTCTTTGGGATCAATGCGCTGATCGCTACCCTAGTAGCGGTTATTTCCTGTGTGTTGTTCGAGTATCTCATCCAAAGACACCTTTTAAAAACAAATGTTACCATAACCGATGGTTCTGCTTTGATCACAGGGATCTTGTTGGCTTTTAACCTGCCTGCGGGAATACCGGTGTGGATGATCGTTGCGGGAAGTTTAGTGGCCATAGGTATCGCTAAACTTTCCTTCGGGGGACTTGGGTTCAATATATTCAACCCGGCCCTGGTGGGCAGGGTATTTTTGCTCGTGTCTTTTCCTGTGGAGATGACTCTATGGCCTTCGGCCGTCGAAAACAATACAACCCTGGTAGACGCAGTTACGGGGGCTACTACTCTGGGTCTTATTAAAGAAGGACTTCAGTTTGGAGAGACCATGACCGTCATCAGTACACAGATACCCTCTACCTCGGATATGTTTTTGGGGATAACGGCAGGTTCCATAGGCGAAATATCTGCAATTGCACTTATTGTTGGCGGAGGATTTCTCCTTATTAGAAAAGTGATTTCCTGGCATATTCCCATTACAGTATTAGCTACCATAGCAGTAATGACCGGCGTCTTTTGGGTAATTAACCCTGAGATTTACGCCAATCCACTGATTCATGTGCTTTCTGGTGGGGCCGTCTTGGGTGCATTCTTTATGGCCACAGATTTGGTGACCAGCCCGGTAACCAAAAAGGGGATGGTGGTTTTTGCTATAGGTATTGGAATTATAACCGTGGTAATACGTTTATGGGGATCTTATCCTGAAGGGATCTCTTTTGCCATCCTGATCATGAATGCTTTTGTTCCTCTTATCAACAGCTATTTTAAACCCAGAAGGTTTGGGTCAAAGATCAAAGCTAAAATCATATGATCGTGAAAAAAAAAGAATCAACATTAGTGAATATGGTGGTTGTTCTTTTCTTGATCACCTTAACAGCAGGTCTGTCCCTGGGATATGTAAATGAAATTACTCTGGAACCAAAAGGGAGGGCGAGGCTGGCTAAAAAAATGAAGGCCCTTAATTTAGTGTTGCCTCTGTATGACAATAACCCGATGGCAGATGGGTTTAAAGTTAAAGTAGAAGCTGTTATGGACAGTATTGAATTTTATCCGGCTTCTAAGGACAGTGTTCTTGTTGGGGCCGCGGTAACGGGGTCTTCAGAGAAAGGATACAACGGATTGGTAAAGCTTATTGTAGGATTTGAGCCAGACGGAAAAATCAAAAACATCACTGTCTTGGAACAAAAGGAAACTCCGGGTTTGGGCACCAAAATGAAGGGGGAAAAGTTTTTAAGGCAGTTTCGAGGGAAGAACCCTGCCAGCTTTGACCTCAGGGTAAAGAAAGATGGAGGTGATGTAGATGCCCTTGCCGGGGCTACGATAAGTACACGGGCCTTTTCTGAAGCTACACGGCAAGCTTATGAGGTGTATTTAGTATATGGTGAAATAGAAATGAATTCAGATAATTAAAATATGGCTAAACCCTTAGACTATAGACAAAACTTTTTAAAGGGTATCATAAAAGAAAATCCGGTCTTTGTGATGCTGCTTGGAATGTGCCCCACCCTTGGGGTAACTTCGTCGGCTTTTAATGGGCTGGGCATGGGCCTGGCCACCTTATTTGTTTTGTTGATGTCCAATATCGTAGTCTCCCTGATCAAATCACAGATCCCGAACAAGGTTCGTATCCCGGCATTCATCGTAATCATTGCCTCGTTTGTGACCGTGGTGGAAATGGTATTGGAAGCCTATATCCCATTTTTGTACGAGCAATTGGGGATTTTTATTCCCCTGATCGTGGTGAACTGTTTGATCCTGGGAAGGGCCGAGGCCTTTGCCTCAAAAAATGATCTGGCAGCCTCGGTAATTGATGCCCTAGGGATGGGATTGGGATTTGTCGTTGCCCTTACGGCCTTAGGCGCTACGCGAGAGATTCTCGGCAATGGTAGTATTTTCGATTTTAGATTTATCTCGGAGGATACCAATACATTTATCCTGTTTATTCTCCCCCCTGGGGCCTTTATCGCCCTGGCTTACCTTGCTGTACTATTTAACAAAATAACTCATAAAGTCGCATAGTATGGAATATTTCGTCATCCTAATCAGCGCTGTCTTTGTTAACAACATAGTATTGTCCCAGTTTTTGGGAATTTGCCCATTCCTTGGGGTTTCAAACAAAGTCTCTACCTCTGTGGGGATGTCCGGAGCGGTTATGTTTGTGATGACCATAGCTACTACTGTAACGTATTTATTGCATCAATATGTGCTGGTACCCGCCGGCTTGTATTATTTGCGTACAATCACTTTTATTTTGGTCATTGCTGCCCTTGTGCAAATGGTAGAGATCATATTAAAAAAAGTTAGTCCTCCATTATATCAGGCTTTAGGGGTATTTCTCCCCTTGATTACTACGAATTGTGCGGTTTTGGGCGTCGCCATCCTTGCTTTGGGGATGGAAGATAGTACTTTACTGAAGGCCGTATTCTTCGCCTTTTCTAGCTCCATTGGTTTTGGGCTGGCCCTGATAGTTTTCGCAAGCATACGGGAGTATCTCGAACTTGCGGACATCCCAGAGGGCATGAAGGGGGTACCCATAAATTTGTTGGTGGCCGGACTATTATCCCTGGCTTTTTTAGGATTTGCAGGCTTGGTTTAATCAGAAGTGTCTATATGCTTGGATCAATGGACTTCATAAGTATCCCCTGAGAAGAACAGATCTGCTGTTTTTCTAAAAGAGGTATTGGCTTTTACTTTGACTGTTAAGGCATCTTCACGTTCCTCAAAGGTAACGTCCTCAAAACTTCGTATTATACCTGTGACCATTGGGTATTCGAGGCGTACGAGCATCTGATGTAAAGTAGGATCCTCTTCCTTGGCATTGTGAATAAGAATATCGGATTCTTCCACACCATTTTCGCCTATGGTCGCTACTTCCAGACGAAGTCCTTTAAGGAATAATCCCTTGTCCTTGTTCTTGCCAAAAATCATTGGTTTTCCATGCTCAACGTACAATTGCCTGTCTTCCCGAACATTTTTATCGGTGTATTTTGCATAACAACCATCGTTGAAGATGGGACAATTTTGCAGGACTTCTACCAAAGCAGTGCCCTTATACTTTTCTGAGGCAATGAAGATGTCTGTCATCTCTTTTGGAGTATTCCCGCCTATTCGGGCGAAAAACCGGGCCTGTGCACCCAGAGCCAGTTCACCGGCCGAGAAAGGAGGCTGAGTATTTCCATATGGGGACGACTTTGTCTTTTGACCAACCAGGGAGGTTGGGGAGAATTGTCCTTTGGTGAGTCCGTAGATCTCATTATTGAACAGGATAATATTTAGATTAATATTTCTTCTGAGCACATGGATAAAGTGGTTACCGCCAATGGCCATGGAATCTCCATCACCTGTAATCACCCAAACGCTTAGTGCTGGATTTGCGAGCTTCACTCCCGATGCAATAGCTGTTGCCCTGCCATGAATACTATGCATCCCGTAGGTATTCATATAGTAAGGAAAGCGAGATGAACATCCTATTCCTGAGATAAAGACAATATTTTCCTTATTCACCCCTATTTCTGGGAGGGCCTTTTGTACAGATCGAAGGATCACATAATCATCACAACCAGGACACCACCTCACTTCCTGATCACTGGCAAAATCTTTGTATGTGTATTCCTGTACAGCTGCTTCCATGGTTACGATAGAATTTGTTTAAACTTACTTATCAGTTCGTGGTTGGCAAATGGCAAGCCCTGAATCTTATTGAATTGCAAAAATTCAAATCCGACATAATTAGACCTCAGAATTTTAACCAACTGACCTGCATTTAATTCACAAACAATGATATTTTTAAACCGTTTTAAAATAGCTTCCGTGTTTTTCGGCATGGGGTTTAGGTAGTGAAAATGCAAAAAACCTATATTGGAATACCCTTCTTCGGTAAGATGCTTTACCGCTGAGTGGAGACCGCCATATGTGCCTCCCCAGCCTACCACAAGTAAATCACCCGAATCTGCAAATTCTGTCTCCTGATCTGGAATATAATTCTGCACGCGTCGGATCTTTTCTGCGCGAATGTTGGTCATATATTCGTGGTTCTCGGGTACATAGGACACATTCCCGGTTAACTTGTCTTTTTCAAGTCCGCCTACCCGGTGTTCCATTCCCGGAGTTCCCGGAACGGCCCAGAACCTGGCTAGTGAATCTTTGTCGCGTTCATAAGGATGATACTCGCCCTTGAATTGTTTTAATTTCTTGTTTTTTATGGGAGGCATTTCATCTACGGTCTGTATCTTCCAGGGTGCAGAACCATTCGCAATATACCCATCCGTTAATAAAATAACGGGGGTCATATGTTCCAGCGTAAGTCTTGCTGCTTCATAAGCATAATTAAAGCAATTTGCTGGTGTACTGGCAGCAATCACAATAACCGGACTTTCCCCATTTCTGCCATACATGGCCTGTAATAGATCGGACTGTTCCGTTTTTGTGGGAAGACCTGTTGAGGGGCCTCCCCTCTGAACATCAACTACAACCAAAGGCAGCTCTATCATCATGGCCAGGCCAAGAGCCTCTCCTTTCAACGCCAGGCCCGGTCCTGAGGTAGTTGTAATGGCCAGGTCTCCGGCGAAGGAAGCTCCGATTGCTGAAGTAATTCCGGCTATTTCATCTTCTGCCTGAAGTGTTTTTACTCCAAAATGCTTATGCTTTACCA
Organism: Muriicola sp.; assembly: GCF_049669965.1. Lineage (NCBI taxonomy): Bacteria > Pseudomonadati > Bacteroidota > Flavobacteriia > Flavobacteriales > Flavobacteriaceae > Muriicola > Muriicola sp. The sequence goes on from NZ_JBATLB010000221.1 coordinate 15,701, forward strand.
ACTCATGTAAAATGTCTGATGCGGGCGTAATAGGATAGGAACCTAGAAATAATTCCAATCCTGACTTTTCAGCGGCTGCCAGGAAACCCCAAGCGGTAGCCGTGTTTCCCATGATGATCCTATAGGTGCCTGCGGCCATTTTAGCTGGGGAGATTGTGTAGGCATTGGGGATTAATTCCAGGGTTTCTGCGAAGTAATATCCGGCGTTGAGGACCTTGGTGTTGGCTTCGATGATCTCAGGTTTCTGACTGAATTTCTTTTTGAAGAAATCTATAGTATGTTCTGTAGACCGGTGGTACATCCAATATACCATCCCAAGGGCAAACATATTCTTACTCCTGGTGATGGCCTTGTTATCTAAACCCTGGACACTTTTCAATGCTTCTTTGGTAAGGGAGGTCATCGCCACTTCAATTACCCGGTAATTCTCAAGACTTTTATCTTCCAGGGGATTCAACTCATACAAAGCTTTTTCCAAGTTCTTCTTTGTAAATGAATCAGTATCTACAATGATAGTATGTCCGGGTTTTACCGCGTGCAAATTAGTTTTTAAGCCGGCAGGATTCATGGCGATGAGGAGGTCTACCTCATCACCTGGCGTACTTACCTCTACACTCCCAATATGGACCTGATAGCCAGATACGCCGTATAAACTTCCCTGGGGCGCCCTTATTTCTGAAGGATAATTTGGAAAAGTAGCCACATCGTTCCCAAACATGGCCGATGTATCTGAAAATTGAGTTCCGGTGAGCTGCATTCCATCTCCAGAATCACCAACAAAGCGTATAATTACGGCTTCAAGGATTTCTTGTGGATTCTCGGTTTTCGCTTCCATCATAATCAAAATTAGGAATAGACCTCTTTGAAATGTAAGGGACTATTAAAGATCAAATTTAATTTCTTCATTGGCAAGGAAACATGATTTTTATCATTAATTACCCCTTAGAGGAAGATTACTTTTATAGTGCGAATTTTTCAAATTAGAAATTATGGCTATTATTATAACCGACGAGTGCATTAACTGTGATGCCTGTATTTCAGAGTGTCCAAACAATGCTATTTACGAGCCAGATCAGGAGTGGTCTTATTCAGATGAAACTGCCTTGGCGGGCATCGTTCAAACCCCAGGGGGAAAAGAAGTGGATGCTGATGGGGAAAACGATCCTATATCGGATGAGTTTTATTTCATTGTGCCAGATAAGTGTACTGAATGCAAAGGCTTTCATGACGAGCCTCAGTGCGCATCCGTTTGTCCGGTGGATTGTTGTATCCCTGATGAAAACCACGTAGAATCTGAAGAACAGCTGCTTGGTAAAAAGGCCTGGTTGCACGGCGAATAAAAATTTGTACTTAAAGAATTGACTTGCAAAATACTTGCAGATATTCGGTAATGTTCTGCCATTGTCTAATTCGAAATCACCACCCTTTATTTCCAATAAATAAAGGGTAGTTTTTTATTTTATAATCACCTGGTTATTCAATTTTTCATTCCTGAAAAGATATTTCCTGTATCGTATTTTATTGACATATCACCTCATAAAACAGGGAATTGAGTAACTGACAAATGTCATAGTTTTCCCTTAGAAGGAATGCTACTTTTAGCAAATTACACTTTTTACAATAGGTTCATTCTCAATGATATGGAATGGTCTTTTACTAATTAAATAAGTTAGGTGTAGTTAATAAACAAGGGATCCGTAATGAAATTTATTTATCATGAAAAAAGAATTTCCAAAACTAATATGTGATGCTAATGAGGCAGTAGCAAGGATAGCGCATAAGACCAATGAAGTTTGCGCTATTTATCCGATTACCCCGGCTTCCCCAATGGGAGAGCATGTAGATGTATATAGCTCAGAGGGACAAAAGAATATTTGGGGTAATGTTCCCAGGATTGTTGAAATGCAAAGTGAAGGAGGCGCTGCAGGAGCAGTTCACGGATCACTGCAGGCAGGAGCGCTAACCACTACCTTTACGGCCTCCCAGGGATTGTTATTAATGATCCCTAACATGTACAAAATAGCCGGAGAATTATTACCTGCGGTTATTCATGTGGCGGCCAGGACCGTAGCGACGCATGCCCTTTCTATTTTTGGAGATCATTCTGATGTGATGGCTACCAGGCAGACAGGATTTTCTATGTTATTTGGAAGTTCGGTTCAGGAGGCTATGGACTTTGCATTGATCTCGCAGGTAGCCACCTTAAAAACCAGGGTGCCTTTCCTCAATATCTTTGATGGTTTCCGTACCTCCCATGAGATATCCAAAATTGATGATATACCCGTTGAGGTGATCAAAGCCATGATGCCCGATGATAAGATCATGGAACATAAGAATAGATCCTTAGACCCGGATCATCCCGTAATTCGGGGGACTTCGCAAAACCCGGATGTTTTTTTTCAGGCACGAGAAGCTTCGAATCCACACTATGCAAAAGTGCCGGGTATTGTTAAGGAAGTAATGGATGAATTTTACAAACACACTGGTCGCCGCTATGACCTCTTCGATTATATAGGACATCCGGAGGCTGAGCGAGTTATCATTATTATGGGATCTGGAGAGGGTGCCGTACGGGAAACGGTTGAAACGCTTGTGGAACAAAACGAAAAAGTAGGAGCGTTGTTGGTGAGGCTATACCGACCTTTTGCGATCGATTATTTCCTTGAGCAATTGCCGGAAAGCATTAAGAAAATTGCTGTGCTAGACAGGACCAAAGAACCCGGTAGTATTGGAGAGCCTCTCTATCTGGACGTGGTAACCGCCTATGTTGAGAGCCACCGAAAAATGCCAGCCATTGTTGGGGGAAGATATGGATTGTCTTCCAAGGAATTTAATCCCGCAATGGTAAAAGGAATTTTCGATGAATTGTTAAAAGAGCAACCCAAGAATCATTTCACCATTGGAATAAATGACGATCTGGGACATACCAGCCTTGAATACAACCCCGTATTTAAAACCAGAAAAACCACCTTCAATTGTATGTTCTATGGTCTTGGTTCGGACGGAACCGTAGGGGCCAATAAGAACTCCATAAAAATTATAGGAGATACCACAGACAATTATGTTCAGGGATATTTTGTATACGATTCCAAAAAGGCAGGGGCACAAACTATTTCACACTTGCGTTTTGGACCACAACCCATTTATTCATCCTATTTAATTAATACGGCCGACTTTATTGCCTGTCATCAGTTTAATTTTATTGAAAAATACGATGTCCTGGCACATATTAAAAAAGGAGGTACTTTCTTATTAAATGCGCCATTTTCAAAAGATGAAATCTGGGATAAATTACCCCGTATAATGCAGGAAGAGATTATTGAAAATCAATTGAATTTCTATGTGGTAGATGCTACAAAGGTAGCACAGGAGGCTAAACTTGGAAAACGGACCAATACTGTTTTGCAGACTTGTTTCTTTGCTATTTCCGGTATTTTACCCCAGGAAGAAGCCATTGAAAAAATTAAAAGTGCTATTGTAAAATCATATTCTCACAAAGGGGATAAAGTGGTAAAAATGAATTTTAACGCTGTAGATAAATCCCTGGAACATCTGCAAAAAGTAACCTATCCTCAAAAAACCACCAATGACAGGGGCTTGCGATCTATTATGTCTGGAGAACCAGATCCGTTCGTTAAGGAAGTATTGGGCAAGATACTGGCAGGCCGTGGAGACGAGTTACCCGTAAGTTACTTTCCAATAGACGGAACCTTTCCAACAGGTACCACACAATATGAGAAAAGAGGTATTGCCGATTTTATCCCTATCTGGGATTCAGAAGAATTATGCACTCAGTGTAATAAATGTGTTGTTATTTGTCCACATGCCGCCATACGGGCCAAAGTTGTATCGAATGAAACCCTAAAAGACGCTCCGGCATCTCTAAAAAGGAGTCCGGCCAAAGGCAGGCCTTTTACAAGTGAAACAGAATCTTACATTTTACAGGTGTCCCCTGAAGATTGTACCGGATGCGATCTCTGTGTAGCCGTATGTCCGGCAGAAAGTAAGGAAATCCCTGACTTCAAAGCAATTAATATGAGGAAAAAACTGGAAAACGATGTGTTAGAAAATACACATTGGGACTATTTTTCAAAACTTCCGGACTATGACCGTACCGCTTTACAAATAACAAACATAAAAGGTTCACAATTTCTGGAACCATTATTTGAATTTTCAGGGGCATGTTCCGGTTGTGGCGAAACCCCCTATATAAAATTATTGACACAGCTATTCGGGGATAGTATTTTGATAGCCAATGCCACCGGATGTTCTTCTATTTATGGAGGAAATTTACCCACCACTCCGTATAAAACCAATAAAGAGGGAAGGGGTCCTGCATGGGCCAACTCATTGTTTGAAGACAATGCTGAGTTTGGGTTTGGGATGAAACTCGCACTGACTAAAAAACAAGAGATTGCCGTTGGCTTGCTAACATCCCTTGAAAAGGTGGTAGGCAAGGAGCTGGTTGACGCCATTCTTAATAACCTTGAAGAGGATGAAACGCAACGCAAAGAGAAATTTAAAGACCTCGATATACTTAAAGAGAGATTATCTAAACATCAGGACAATTCTGATGCCAAAAAGTTATTGAATCTCACGGAATACCTCCGGAAGAAAGCAGTTTGGATCCTGGGGGGAGATGGTTGGGCCTATGATATAGGATATGGAGGTGTAGATCATGTTCTTGCCTCTGGAGAAGATATCAATATTATGGTATTAGACACCGAGGTGTATTCCAATACAGGCGGGCAAACATCTAAAGCCACCCCATTGGGTGCCAGTGCAAAATTTTCAGTTTCTGGTAAACGAACCGGAAAGAAAAGTCTGGCACTACAAGCTGTTTCTTATGAGAATGTGTATGTTGCACAAGTGGCCCTGGGAGCAAAAGACATGCAAACCCTGAGGGCGATAGAAGAGGCGGCAGCATATCCCGGACCTTCTCTGATTGTTGCTTATTCTCATTGTGGGGAACATGGCTATGATTTAAAGGAAGGAGCAATGCATCAGGAAAGAGCGGTGGAAACAGGGTATTGGCCACTATTTAGATTCGATCCTTCTAAACCCAAAGGAAAAAAGTTTAAACTAGATTCCAAAGGACCCATAAAACCTTTAGAGGATTTTATGTATAAGGAAACGCGCTTCACCCGGGTTGTTAAAGATGATCCAAAATTAGGAGCAAAATTGTTAAAACAAGCCCAGGAAGAAGTAACTACCAAATGGGAGCGATTGGAGCTTTTTAGAAATATGTAAGTTCATTTTTCTCTCTTTGTAGCATATATTATTAGAGTACCAGCAATTCATTTTTAATCATAATTTCAATAAGATGGAAGCTTTAGCCAACAATTATTTTGACCAAGCAATCAGTAAAATGAAGCAGGCAGGGAAGGAGCTTTACAGACCTGAAGAAGATGTGGTATCTTATCTGGTTTGTAAAAATGCCCAAAGTGCCATTCATAACTTTCTGAAAGGATATCTCTTAAAAAATGAGATAAAAACGGAAGAAAATGAAACCATTGATGCGATGTACCAACGTTGCATAAAGATCAATAACCGTTTCGAAAATGTAGACCTGGCAGGGTTCAATTGTCATTCTCATGAAGTATCATCACGCTATTGTGAAGGGGCAGAAAAAGTGAGCCGGTGTTTCGATATAGCAGACAGCCTAGATACATTTCTCAGGGAAGAGAGGATTATCTGATACTAAGAAACGTATTTGAAATATTGTTAAGTAGTCTTCCAGGTTCGGTGTAAAAATCGAAGAAAATTTTTATGCATGATATTTTCAATGTCTTCCCTGGAATACCCCCTTGTGGCCAACAATGTGGGAACAGTTTGAAGATCTGCAATGGTATCTATATCTGCAGGGCATTGCTCCTTGCCAAAACCGCCATCCAGATCGGTGCCAATTCCTGCATGATGAGAATTCCCTGAAAGTTGACAAATATGATCTATATGGTCTGCCATGGTTTGCAAGCTTACTCCCATTTCTTCAGGCGTTGATTGGCCACGCACCCAATCAGGAACCATCATCCATGCGTCTAGTGCCATTCCTATAACGGCACTTCGGCCAATTAATTCCTTGATCTGTTCATCAGAGAACTGCCGGTTATGATTTACCAGGGTTCTGCAATTATTGTGACTCGCCCAAACAGGTCCATTATACACATCCATTGTCTCCCAAAAACTTTCATCACATAAATGGGTGGCATCCAGAATAAGATTCAGGCGTTCTATCTCTCGTAGTAATTCCTTTCCCTTATTACCTATTCCTCCACTAGAATTAGTGCCATAGGCATAGGTCCCCGGGCCGTAGTGAGCAGGGCCTATGGCTCTCAACCCATGTTCGTAAGACGTTTGCAGATGCTCCATAGATACTATAGAATCTGCACCTTCCAGGCTAAGTATATAGCCTATAGGTCTCTTTTTACCAGTATCCCCCTTCCAAAGAGCAAGATGATCATCTAATTGTGCAAGATTAGTAATTTGGGTCATTTCCCCAATCGCCTCCATTTCTTTATACCATGCTAGCTGTCCCTGTGTTTGCGCCCTTGCCTGCTGTGGTGAATTCCAGCCCGGCAGGGAATTTCCAATTTTTGAATATCGAGCTATCTGGGTAGCCACACAAATACCCACCTTACCCTTTCTCAATGCCTGGAGAGAAACCGTATTTTTTCCACGATCTGGTTTGTCTGTCATCCCTTCTTCCCGCTTCCGTATCGTTTGTACGGAAGTAGTGAGATCCCTGTTCCATTCCAGGGCGTTCATGGCAAGATCCAAATGAGCATCAAATATTAACATAAGAGTAAATTAAATAACCAGGCTATGGTCCCTTGCTGCTACTTGCCATGATCCTGTAACCTTACCATTGAACACGGTAAGCGATTTAGGATATTTTGCCACCGTGGGACAAACGTGCATAGGAACGGCATAGAATACTTCTCCAAGCTGGGGTGATATGTTATCCGGGCAACTGAGCACCAAGTGTTCTTCACTTTGTCCTATTTGCTCACAGTCTTCTAAACCAAAAATTTTAACCCTGGGAAAGTTCATTTCGGGCGCAACCGATTTGTGCCCAAGGTCTAAACAAATGATATTCGGTTTGGGCTTGCTGATTATTCTGGTAAGTAAAATCGCGGCATGTAAAAATTCCATATCCGGGAAAGAGCTCGAATATCGCTCATCCCATAAAAGGGTTGTCCCTGGGCTGGCCTCTACTTCCTTTCTTTTTGCATGGATAGGAAAAGTAGGAGACCCTCCCATTACTATGGTCTCAACGTGAATACCTTTCTTTTCTAAGACAGTTTTGAATTTTGTAACCAGATCATAAGAAGCGTCGCACACTTGCTTGCGTTTATCTAAATCTGAATCCCTAATATGACCGTCATAGGCATGAAGGCCTCTGAATGTTAGATTAGGATCTCCGGAAATTAATGAACACACAGCAACTGCCTCGTCATTTGGCGCTATACCCGTGCGGTTCATTCCCGTATTCACATCCAGAAATAAAGGCATGCAAATTCCATGGGAAGCTGCTTTTTCGGAAATACGTCGAACAACATCTGCATTATCAACAATGGCTGAAAAGCAAGATTTCGGAAATTTATCGATTAATTGAAAAAGGCGGGTAATGTTTACACCAACAGGCTGGATGGCCAGGAGAATGTCTTTAGCCTTGCATTGCCCAAGAAGTTCTGCTTCGGCAATTGTGGCACATTTAAATTTGTGAATACCATATGCCATTTGCATTTCAATTATCTCTCTGGTCTTATGTGTTTTGATATGCGGTCTTAGTCGCTCCACTTCCCCGACCATCTTAACCATTATTTGGATATTCTTTTCAATCCTTTCGGGATATATAAGTAGTGTTGGCGAGACTATTTCCTCAGCATTTGATATTTGATACCAGGCTTTATTTGTCATAGGTACTTATTTCAATGTAGTTGAAACATGGCTTCAATTTCGACAGGAATTTTTCCGGGAAGAGTCATCCCCACTGCAGAGCGAACCCCTACTCCCAGATCATTTCCAAAGATATCGGCCATCAATTCACTGAATCCATTGATCACCAAAGGGTGTTGATCAAAATCTGGTGTGGAATTTACCATCCCCAGCGTTTTCACCAATCTTTTGATCTGATCGATATTACCGAAATGTGTTTGAATGGTGGAGAGCATGGTAAGTCCCACCTGTTCTGCGGCTAGTTTGGCCTCGCCAAGATTCATGGTATCCCCAACTTTGCCTACAATATAGGTACCATCATTTTGCATGGGCCCCTGCCCTGAAACATAGAGAAACCCATCTAAAACCAGTACGGGCTTGTATAAACCTGCAGGCGGAGGTGCCGGGGGCAGCACTAATCCAAGTTCCTGTAATCTTTGTGAAGGAGTTTTGTTCATATCGTATATTATATAAATTGGTTTAAAATCAAGATTCCAATAAGGCCAACGACCCCAACGGTTGTTTCCATCAATGTCCAGCTTCTCAACGTATCCCTGACAGACAAATTAAAATATTCCTTAAACAACCAAAATCCGCTGTCATTTACATGAGAGAGCATTAAACTTCCGGACCCTATAGCCAGGACCATTAATTCAGGGCTTACTCCCGTGGCTTCAATTAAGGGAAGCACAATACCTGCTGCTGTTAGTCCGGCTACCGTTGCCGACCCCACGCAAACTCGTATCACGGTGGCAATTAGCCAGGCTAAGAATAATGGAGACAGGGAAGAATCCTTTAGCAGATCGGCAATATACTCACTTACCCCACTGTCTATAAGTACTTGTTTTAGGGCCCCGGCTCCCGCGATAATTAATAGCACCATGGTGATACCGGAGATAGAATTTCCCACAGAATCCATTACTTCGGTCATTTTTTTTCCTCTACGTAACCCCAGGGTATAGATTGCTACTAAGACAGAGATAAGCATCGCTATAACAGGATTTCCCACAAAAGCGATACCATCTTTTAATAGAAAGTCTGCTGGTATCAGTAGATCGGACAAGGTAGCCAAGGCGATAAGTATAATAGGTAATAGGGCCGTAAAGATGCTTATACGCATACTGGGCATTTCTTCATCCGTAAGAATTCTGGGATTGACAAATTCTTTTAAGGGCGTTGCATTAATATTTTTTAAGGTTCGGGAAAATAATGGTCCGCCGATAATGATGGCTGGTATCGCGACAAGTATTCCATAGATAAGTGTTTTACCCAAATCTGCGTTGAACATTACGGTAATGGCCGTTGGTGCTGGATGGGGTGGGAGGTAACCATGGGTAACGGAAAGCGATGCAAGCATTGGCAGGCCAACATAGAGAAGGGGCAGGCCTGTTGCGGCTGCAACCGTAAATACTAAGGGTACCAGAATAACAAAACCAACGGAATAGAATAAAGGGATCCCCACGATGAAACCAGTAAGAACTGCAGCCCATTGGATATACTTCCGACCAAATCTTTCAACCAACTTGGAGGTAATTCGTTGTGCGGCCCCACTATCGGCAACCAGTTTGCCAAGCATGGCTCCCAGACCAAGGATCATCACCAGAAAACCCAGGGTATTTCCAATCCCGTTTTCTATAGAGGATACCACGGTTTCCAGGTCCATTCCTTCGGCAATACCCACAAAAAGTGAAACCAGGATAAAGGTTATAAATGGGTTTAGTTTGCATCGGGCTATCAGGAAAAATAGGATAAGGATCCCAATTATGACGATTACTAAGGGCATGGTTCTATTTTGGCGGTTGTCTAAAAGCTTTACGTAATAAATATACAATTTGAAAAGAGATATAAGTGATCTATTTTTTATATTGTAAAACAATCCGGGCCATATGGACAAACGATCTTTTTTACGAAAAATAGGGCAGGCAGCAGTTATCACTCCTTTTTTACCCTATCAGCTTTCAGCAAATACCTCTATTTCCATACCTTCTTATGAGGTATCTACCGATGATGAATTCTGGCATCGTATACGGGTAGATTATGCGTTGAAACCAGACTATATTAACCTGGAAAATGGATATTATAATATTGCGCCTGTCCCTACCATACAGAAGTTTCACAAGCATATAGAACAGGTAAATTATGAAGGGTCTTATTATATGAGGACCGTTCAGTGGGATAATAAGAAACGCATAGCTAATCGTTTGGCTTCCTTAGTAGGGTGCAGTGCCGATGAATTGGTCATCACCAGAAACACTACCGAATCGCTCGATATGATCATTGGCGGCTTTCCCTGGAAAGCAGGTGATGAAGCCATCTTTGCTGTTCAGGACTATGGGGCCATGCGCGAGCATTTTAAACTTATAGCCAAACGTTATGGGATAATTAATAAAACCGTTTCCATCCCTAACCATCCAAAGACGGACGAAGAATTAGTCGCTCTATATGAATCCCAAATAACTCCAAAAACGAAATTACTCATGGTCTGTCATATGGTAAACATTACGGGCCAGATTATGCCTATACGTAAGATTTGCGATATGGCCCACAAGCATGGAGTGGAGGTTATGGTGGATGGAGCTCATTGTGTAGGCCATATTAGCGTAAATATATCAGAACTGCAATGCGATTACTACGGATCTAGCCTCCATAAATGGCTGAGTACTCCTCTGGGCGCCGGACTACTTTTTGTTGCGAAGAAAAATATTGCTAAGATTTGGCCACTATTAGCGGAACATCATCGGGAAGACGATGACATCGGCAGGTTGAACCACATTGGTACTCATCCTGTTCATACCGATCTTACGATCAATGATGCCATGGACTACCTGGATCTTATAGGATTGGAAAGAAAAGAACAACGTCTTAGGTTTTTACAACGGTATTGGTCAGATGCCCTAAGGAACACAAAGAATGTGATCATCAATACCCCTGTGGAAGAGCATCGAAGCTGTGGCATTGCCAATGTGGGAATTGATGGAATAAAACCTTCAGATCTGGCAACAACCTTACTGGAGGAATTTAAGATATTTACAGTGGCTATAGACCAGGAGAATGTGCGCGGTTGTAGGATAACACCCAATGTCTATACCACTACAAATGAATTGGACCAATTCATTAGCGCCATGAAGACCCTGGCAGCACGCGTGTAAGAAGTCCTAGGCTCGGATTGTATTAAACTGATAAAAATCATAGTATTTCTTAAGGACAGCCAGTAGTTTTGATCATTTTCCAGAATGCCCTTAACGTCATCTGCCACAGGTAGATGCGCAGATTTATTAATTCAAAATCTAGAAATAATGACAGACATTCTTCACAAAGAATCGCTCAGCAGGAGTTTGGTTTTTTTGCGGATCCTTATCGGATGGCACTTTCTCTATGAAGGGGTCATTAAACTTTTTAATCCGGACTGGACAGCTTTTGGATACCTGGCCACAGCTCAGGGACCTTTAGATTGGCTGTTTATCTCCATGGCGAACGAGGCAATTATTGGATGGGTAGATACCCTGAATATGATTACACTCATCTTTGTTGGGATTACACTCATCCTCGGGTTTTATGAAAAACTAGGCGCTTTGACAGGCATGGTACTTTTGGGTATGTACTATTTTGCTCATCCTCCATTTCCCTGGTTAGAGCAACTTAATGTTGAAGGAAGTTATTGGTTTGTGAATAAGAATTTGATTGAACTAGCCGCATTATGGGTGCTGTATCAATATCCCACAGGTTTTTATTTTGGATTGGATTATTTAAAAAGTCAAAGAACTAACACAGCAAAAACACCACAATTATGAAATGGACAAGACGCGATGTATTAAAAGGATTAGGCGGGTTGCCCATCCTGGGATCTATTTGGTGGGCAGGTACTGCAAATGCATTGGTTAAAAGCAAAGACCGCTCTGAGATTCTGGAACAATTAAAAATTCAACCATCCTTACCTTCAGCACTGCCTGGTCTCGATGGACCACCGATCCGACTTGGGATCATAGGATTTGGTATCAGGGGAGAGCAACTCTGCCGTGCATTGGGCTTTGCCACGCAAGATTGGCTCGACGAGATGAAACTTGAAGAAGAACTTAACGGGAACACTCAATTACAAGAGTTTCTGGATCAAGAGGAGCTAAACATCCAAATAAATGCGGTCTGTGATGTCTTTGATGTAAGGGCCGATCATGTCATTGCCTCTTTTTCTACTCCCGAAAATACTGTAAAACGGTTTAACACCCATCAGGAAATGATACAGAGTGGGGAGGTAGATGCCGTAGTTATAGCTACTCCAGATCACTGGCATGCCCCCATGGCAATAGAGGCCCTGAATAATAATGTACATGTATATGTAGAAAAACCAATGACCCATACTATAGAGGAAACTTATCAACTTAGGGAGGCTGCCAAAAGCTCTAATGCTCTTCTTATGGTGGGCCATCAGCACAGACAAACCCTTAGTTTTAAAACGGCCAATGATATTGTTAAGAAAGGCGTTCTGGGACATATCTCTATCATACAAACGTTTACAAACAGAAATGACGACAATGGTGCATGGAACTATGATATTGATGAAAAGGCAAATGAGCAGACCATAGATTGGGATCTCTTTTTGGGAAGTGCTCCAAAGGTTCCATTTAATAAGAATCATTTCTTTCGCTGGCGCAAATGGTGGGCTTATGGTTCAGGATTATCCGGAGATCTGCTTACCCATGACTACGATCGATTAAATTGTGTGTTAGGAATGGGAATTCCACAGAGTATAACAGCCTCGGGAGGTGTATACACACACAATGACGGCCGAAATGTGCCGGATGTGTTGCAGGTAAATATGGAATTCCCAGATTTTAGTACGGGTAGTAGTCAGCAAAAAGGGAAGGAAAAAGGTATGACCTTTACCTATAGTGCAACCCTGGGGAACGGTTTTAACAGGCCCACTATTTTAATGGGTCATGATGCGACCATGGAACTGGGAAACAATCTTACGGTATGGCCAGATGGTGGTTCCACCAAGTATGCGGCCATGATAGAGGCTGGAAAAATGAAACCCAATGTGCCCATCTATCATTATAATCCGGGGGCAAACATGCCAGATGCAGTATCTTCTGCTACTTCTCAATATTTTGCCGATAAAGGCCTTATGTGGACGTATATAGACGGTGTTAGAGTAAACTCTACATTCCTTCATTTAAGAGAGTGGCTTAGTTGCATACGAAATGGCGGAAATTTGAGCTGCGGTATTCAAGAAGGTTTTGAGGAAGCGATTACAGCACATATGACGGGACTCGCCTATAAATTAGGCAGAAGGATAGAATGGGATGATGAACAGCAACAAATTATTCCTGTGGAAGGGATTAATTTTGATGAGGTACTACTGTCTTCTGTTTAAATTTTATTTTCGGCTCGAATTCAGATGACTTAAAATCAGACTTTTAAAAACTGACAAATGTCATAGTAATCCTTTGGTATTGGTCTTAAATTCAATGTATTAAAAGTCAATATCATGCAAGTCAAAAAAAACCCAAAATTCGATTTAAATAGAAATAGTGGCCTTTATTTTGTAATAGGGCTCACTATTGTCTTGTTCCTAACATGGCGCGCTTTAGAATATAAAACATATCCTGAAGATTTTGAAACCTTAAATATGACAATGGCCGTGGACGATCTCAAAGAAGATGTACCTATTACAGAGAGCATTAAAACCCCCCCACCCCCTCCACCCCCTTCGGCACCTGAAGTAATTGAGGTGGTAGAAGATTCTGAGGAGATCGAAGAAACTATTATAGAAAGTACTGAAATTAGTCAGGAAACTGTAATTGAAGAAGTGATAGCAGTGGACGATGTGGAAGTAGGGGAAGAGGATGAAGAAATAACAGTTCCTTTTGCTATTATTGAGAACGTTCCTATTTTTCCAGGATGCGAATCCGCTACTAATAATGAAGAACGTAAGCTTTGTTTTCAAAAAATGATACAAGAACACATCAACAAAGAATTTACGTATCCGCCTTCTGCTCTCGAACTAGGAATTCAAGGTAGAGTATTTGTACAGTTTCTAATAGATTCTAAAGGCAATATCGGAGGAATCAGGATGAGAGGTCCGGATAGGACCCTGGAGAAGGAAGCCGAAAGGATTGTAGCTACGTTACCCAGGATGACCCCAGGGAAACAAAGGGGAAGAGCTGTTTCCGTCCCATATAGCATCCCTATCAATTTTATGATACAATAAAGGACATTTTACAAAGATCCATTTCAAAAATTGCTCCAGATGTGGCAATTGCTGAGATGGATCTAGTTTTTATGGTAATCGGCAAGCTTTCTAGGCCCCTCAAGTACCACTCTCACAATTTGCAGGGTACCATCTTCCTTGGTTGCAATTTGCCATTTGATCAAAACGATTTCGCCTTTTGAGATCTCAATACCTGTTATACTTCGGGGGTGTACGCAGCTGCCGTCATTAAAAAAAGGAATCTCACCGGGTTGTGCAAAACGCGGTCTGTGGGTATGCCCAACAATGGTTAATAGATTATGGTGGTTCAAAATCCATTTTTTAATACGCCGTTCCACCTTAATAAGTTCTTTGTAGTTTTTTGCAGGACTCGTAGGATCTGCAATACCCCATACTTGTAAAGGCTTCCATAATACTCTCACTAAAAATCTGGCCCAGCGCCAAAAAATATAGTTCCACCAGTCTGCCTGATGTCCGTGCACCAGAAAGATCTGCTGCCCGGTATCGCGATGTTGTAAAATCAATGCTTCGTGATAGGTAATATCCTTAAAAAGTTCTTTGTTAGATTCATCGATGGGTTCAAAATAACTACTCAAATGTTTTTTAACGTAATCCGGGTCTTTGTACACCATGTCATGGTTTCCCCAGATCATATGAAGACGATCATTCAAATGGTATTCCCGAAGCTGCTGGTACACGTTCTTGTGTGCTTCAAAAATATCTTCAAAATGGATATTTTCCCAAAGTTCATCACCGTCACCCAATTCGCAATACTGAAATCCTTCCTTGTAATAATGACGTATAGCGTGAAAATAAATATTCCTGTTATTGGCAAAATCGTCAGCAAAACTATTATCTCCCCTATGACAGTCACTAAAGAAGATAAACTTTGAAGAATCATCAAATAACAATGTTTGGGAATTCTCGAAGGCGCTGTTTAGCCTTGTATTGGAAGACATAGGGTAATTTTATATAAATATCTTAAAAAAAGTGAGGAACATCGCCCATCTTTCATAATTTCTTCTCTCTCCCCAATCTTGGTAGTTTTTGCTTTAAATCCTCTCAGGGGTTTCCTGCAATATTTACTTCATATGGTAGATCTATGGCTAAGGTTAGTTGCCCGTGCTGCCGGAAATCGTTTCTTAAAATACTAAAAAAGAGAAAAAAAATCGTTTTAAGGCTGTTCAGCAAGGGGCATAAATACTTCTGCCTTCCAGTTAATTTCATCACCTCCTAAATTTGGGTTGTTATAAAATATTTCAACAGGCAGACCTGTGGTCTTAATGTTGTTCTTCTCTGCGTAGTCTAAAAGAGCGTACCAGGCCCTGTCAGAGGTTATGTAATTGCCATTGTAGATGGCTTTAAGCGCTTGCTGTTTTTTTCTTATGCCATATTTAAGGTCCGGATGAAAAGGCAGGCTATCATTTTTGATGATCGGATAACAGAAATTGAATTCCAGGCTATCATTTGCCATATCCCAATGTGTTACTTCAATAAAGGGCTTACCATTTAATTCTACACCCCTGTTCACCAAATAAGGATCCAGGAGGGGAAAGTCTCTCATCATTCCTCCGGCTTTCCCAAACTGACTCGTCTTATTACTTACGTATGCGTAATAGGTAGAATCTATCTCAGCTTCTCCTACTACTTCCACCTTGATGAATTTTAGATCTTCAGCTAAAAGTTTAGTGAATTCTTCCAGGGTATTCTTGGTGCGTTTTTCAAAATTGGTATTTAGGAATGGGATCTTAATTTTATTGATAATAGAATGTGCGCTATCCTTGGTAAAGATCTTAATTTTTGAAACGGAATCATTGACCTTGCTAATGTTCCAGTCATAGATATGCGTAGAATCATTAAAATGTATGGTTTGAGATAAATGTGTCAGATCTTCGCTCCATTGCAGTTTGGAGTCTTTCAGATTGGTATTCCAAAGTTTAACAGTTTGGTTAATAGTACCCGTATTTGCTTTTACCCGCATAGTTACCAAATAGTCGTAGGGGTAAACAAATACATACCAAACAATTCCTCCTAATACCAGGAACAAAAGGAGAAAACTAACTTTCTTCATAAAATTACTGGGTTTGAGCCAAACGAGATTTATTTTTCATGGAGAGCTTATCTACCACAAAAGATCCAAGATCCCTGCCTTGTTTTACACCAACTTCAACCGCTGCACGGTAATGTATCCCTCCGTACATTCGGCTAATGGCCGCTTCGTCTGCAGCTTGCTTAAAAGAAGAGAAGGTCCTTGCTGGCAGGCCATAGGGTAATTCAGTATCGTCTTTAAAAGAGAAATTTTCACCAAAAACGTCAGTAAGTACGGTAGACGCAGCTCCTGAAACTACACTATGACCACTAGTGTATTCAGGGAAGGGTGGAGTTTGCAGTACTGGCTTCCAGCTCTCATCAATATGTTCGTTGATCAGGGTTTCTGGTCGTATTAGATTACTGCGGTATTTTTCATCCCAACAACTAATGAAGGCATCTGCAATGGCCATAGAGGTCTTCGTGTACGCATAGACGGTCTTGTCAAAATCACTTTCCGATTGTATACAGGCAATCTTTGTAATGCCTATCCAATGAGCCCCCGGGGTGATCTTTTTAGTGGCAAACATTAAGTGACCCCTATTAACTGATACATACGGATTGCAATCCCAGAATTTTGCAATTTGTACTTCTTCAGAACTGTCGCCTTCCTCAGTCATTTTCTGACTAATGTCATAGACCTCTTTTACTTCCTTGTAAAAATCTGTGCCTTCTTCCATCGAAAAGGGTGGAGGAGGAACCGGCTTAAACTGGTCTGCTGTTTCAATAACAAAGGGCCTTATTTTGCTCCAATGGGGCTCAATACCTGCCATATAGGATGGGGGCGTGGGTTGCCATCTTGAAACTTCATCCGTATTCACCGTAAATTTGGGCATGGTTCTGGTTTGCTTATAATTGTCTTTGTCCATCCAGGCTGCAATATGATCTGCCACTTGCAGGCCAAATTCTTTAGAAGCTTCAAATTCTTTCCTGTTTTGTGTGGACCATATGGTATACAGACTATCCCGAAAAGCTTCCATTTTATCTTCGCTAAAAATTAAACGCCTGCTAAGATCCATGTGTGCAATTAGAGCTGCCAAATCGTTATTCACGGGCTTGGAGGTATCAGGAGAAGGGATGGGGGTCAATTCATGTATCTGACCGGCCAAAGAGGTATAGCTGTCGTCCTTTAGACTTATAATCTCATAGGCGGCAATATTTGGATAAGCGTAAATTCGACTCGCCACCGGGGGAGAAAAGATATCGTGAATCATAATCTCGGTAACTTTATCAATGGAGCTGTGTAATTGTTGTGGGGTAACCACAATAGGCGTTTCTTCCTTTTGACAGCTGAGGACTACCAAAACCACTAATAGGAGGTATTTCTTCATCATTTGTCTCTTTTATTCATTAATTGGTATAATTGAACCTTTTCGTTATTAAAAGTGGCCAATAAATAAGGTTGGTTCTGTATGGTAAGGATACTTAGATGTCGTATGGACCTTTGTGCGAGGTCTAATCCCAAATGATCACCTAAAATTACATTATTTTTCCCTTTTATCATAGCTCCGGCAAAGGCGCCCAATCTTCCGTGATAGGGTTTTACGCCAAAATAATTCCCTGCGGCCAATACTTCCTCTGTACCATCGGCATCGAAATCGTACTTTAAAAAGGTCATGATGGGGGCTACTTGCAGCTGACGTGAGAAGGGGACAAACCGAAACCGGCCACTATTATTTTCCAGATATCCCGACTGTAGTTCATTGATCTCTAATACAGTTGCCTGTTCTAGTTGTTCTCTTTCCAATATTTTTTCTATAGACTTGCCTGCAAAGTCCTTATAGGTAGTAAACTTTTTGCGTAAGCCCACCATTTGTTCTGCAAGTCCTTTTAGTCCTTCAATGGGATAGTATTCTCCGTTTTTTTCAATACATAGAATGGTTTCTGTGCTGCCATTCTCATCAAAATCTGAGTAGTACATTTTCATAGGGGCATTTTCGGAAGCCTTAAACTTTGTGTTTAGTCCCCAATTGCCCAGTAAATAGTCAGTATCACCGTCTTTATCTATATCAAAAGCCACCAAACTTTCCCAAAGTCCGCTGTAAGTATCCTCCAGGACCTTATCCTTTACGAGGGTGCCCTTTACATTTTTAAAGAATACAGGCGCCATCCATTCGCCCACTACGATCAGATCCGGGGTTCCATCATTATTATAATCGTCCCAGATAGCATCGGTAAGCATACCCAGATCGGCTAAGTCTTTATTCTCTACTTGCTCAAATATTCCGTTGTTGTTCTTTAATATATATGAGGTTGGGTTCTTGCCAAAATCATTCGTTATAATCTGATTCCCAATAAAAATGTCCATATCTCCATCCATGTCGTAATCAGCGGGTGCAAGGACGGAAGCATTTTGAAATAAGGCCGGTATATCCTGCTTTATAAAGGTAGAATCGGATCTCAGGTAATATGAATCGAGCAAAGGTGCCATCTCATTGAAGAAATCGGCCCCGCCGGTACCTACGAACAGATCGTTCTGACCATCGGCATTAAAATCCTCTATAACAGCCACAACATCCTCATTAATGGAATCATTGGCAATTGCGGGGAAGGTGGTTTCCTGGAATCCATAGGCGGTTCGAATATAGACTGTTGAGGGTTTAAACTTAGAACTCCCAAAGAACAGGTCGTCTTCTCCATCACCATTTAAATCTCCTATAGCCAGGGCCGGACCACGATCCGATACTTCATAGGGGATCAGCTTTTGGCGGTTGAAATCTACATAGGGATCCTCCTGGTGGGTATACTCTATTCCTAAGGTGTCTTCCAGCTTTTTAAAGAGCATGGTTCTCGTCGCTTTTATCCAGGGATAGGTGAAGTTCTGAATATCCTCTGGTTGTATGTTCAGTGTTTGATTTACATCTACATTCTTTAAAACCTGTGTTGTATTGTCTGGCCAAAGGATCCTTAATGAATCTACTTTCGTATTTTTTCCATAGCCAAAATGTATGATAGGCTCTGAAGAAGCCTGGAATCCTCGTACTGTATAAAGTTCTTTAAATTGAAGTATGCCCTTGTGGTAGGAAAGTATTTTTGTGCCGATCCCAAATGAATTCTTTCCTGGAAAACGGAGTTTAATTTTCAAATAGTTAGCATCCCCGTTGGTCTGGTTGATATAGAGTGTAGCTGCGCTATTGATATTATTGGTCACCAGATCCAGGTCGCCGTCATTGTCCAAATCACCCATGGCTGTTGCCCCGGACACAAGTGTATCTTTCGCAATCCATTCTTTAGAACGGTCTATGAAATTTAAACTATCCGTACCCTGGAATACATAGTTTTGGATGGTTCCTGATGGCATCATATTGAGTGCCTGTTGATCTACTAATTTTGTATTATTCAGTTTCTTTTTGATATGATCATCGGATGCAAAATTGATAAAATCCAGGTTATTTGGCCGCTTTGGGATGCCATTGGAGATAAAAACATCTTGTTCCCCATCGGAATTATAATCTGCAAAAAGAGCGCTCCAGGACCAGTCGGTAGCAGCAATGCCACTCATAAGAGCAGTTTCTTCAAAGTCGAACCCGGGCCTGTTCACCTGCAACATATTTCGCGTAAATTGATAGTGATACCCGTATTGGTTAATCCTCATTTTTTGGATCTGAAGGTCGTCATCGCCCTCTGAAGATTTTAGGACCATCTCGTCTTCAGGAAGCATATCCAGGGATAGAATATCTGGCCAACCGTCGTGGTTCACATCTGCAACATCACTCCCCATGGAAAACCTGGTGGTATGGGTAAAATAGGTTTTTAAATTCTCAGAGAAAGTGCCATCTCCATTGTTCAGATAGTAATAATCATCTTCATGAAAGTCGTTCCCTACATAAATATCGGGATATCCATCCTGATTAAAATCACTAATGGCAACGCCTAGTCCGTATCCATTGATCCCACCAAAAATACCAGCTTCTTCGCTGACATCCACAAATACTTCCCCATCATTGCGCAATAACCTATCTCCAGTCTGGAAATCTCTGGTGTACCGAAGATCGGCTTTGCCAAAAGATTCCTGGGTATGCACTGCGTGGTTGAGTAGATAGAGGTCCAGATCCCCGTCTTGATCGAAGTCTAGAAAGGCTGCGTTGGAACTGAAGGTGTCAAAATCCAGTCCGTAGTTTGCCGCACTTTCTGTAAAACTTAGGTCACCATTATTAATAAATAGTTCATTATACCCATTAAAACCATTTATACCCACAACCGCACAAACATAGATATCTAATAGTCCATCTCCATTTACATCGCCCATGATTGCTCCGGTATTCCAGGTGCTATTCCCGGCAACCCCGGCTTTTTCGGTAATGTCTTCGAATGTCAGGTTTCCTTTATTCAGATATAGTTTGTTTCTGACCTGGTTGCCTGAGAAATAAATGTCTGGTAAATCGTCTCCGTTTATATCGCCAATGGCCACACCGCCACCATTATAAAAGTAGAGGTAGTCTAAAATGTTTAGGTCGTTGGTCTCCGTAAGCTTGTTGCTAAAAGTTATACCAGTTTCCTCTTCACTTGGATTCGTAAAAAGATCACCCCCGCTTTTACCACAACCCAACAAAAGCAAAAATACACCGGAAAATAAAATCGTTTTAGTCATTAAGCCTGTAGATCTTGGGTTGTGTATCATTCAAGGCAGCAATGACGTACGTATGCCCCTTATTATCTTTAAACAGTTTTAAATGCTTGATCTCTTCTCTGATAAAGAATCCACTTTTGTTATAATCTTCCCATTGAAAGTTTACGTCTGCATTCCCGAGTAGCACATTGCCGTAGTTGGCATCTAATCTGGAATATTGAGGCTTAAATTCAAAATTGTTTCCTCCCATTATAAGATCTATATACCCATCTTTATTGACATCAGCACAGGAAATTCCACAGATACACGATAGTTGTACCCTTGGGGGCAGAATCTTTATACTGAATTGCCCATCTCCTTCATTGATGGCAATGACAGATTCTGAGATGCCAGACTTCCTCATTATAGAATTCCCAAATACCTCGGCGGACCACAGTTCATTAACGGTCTTTTTTGCGTATTCTGAAGCTTTCAGATTTTGCTTTTTAAGGGAAACGATCTGATTGGTTAGCTCCTTCTTCTGATGCAGGGGATAGTCCTTCCCGTTCTCATTAAGCGTTACGATTTGTTCTATGGTGCCGTTGCCATCAAAATCATTGATCCACATTTTCATTGGATTTTTCAAGGTAGGTTTATAATGCAAATTTGCACCCTGATTTCCCAGGACAAGATCAATATCACCATCATTATCAAGGTCTACTGATTCTACTACGTTCCAAAGACCATCAAGACTGTCTAGTGAGGTAGACATTTTAGCCAGCCGTCTGCCGGAATTCCTAAATATTTTAGGGGTTCCCCATTCGGATACCGTTACAAGATCTTTTTTATCATCCCCATCCATATCGGCCCATACAGCGCTGGTAACCATGCCGGCGTCTTTTAGATCGTATGCTAGGCGTTCCGTAGCATCTTTAAAACTTCCTTTTCCATCATTCTCAAGGAATAAATGATCCGGGTCTACCCCATATGTGCCTACTACACTTCTTGAGCCAACAAAGACATCCATATCTCCATCTCCATCAAAATCGTAAGGAGCTATGGTAGAAATGTTTTTAAAGGTAGAGGGTAGCATTTCTGGGGCCCGACTAAAATTCCCTTTGCCGTTATTGAGATATAACCTGCTTCGGTAGGTACTTTCCTCACCCACCTGATTTCCTCCTGTACCTACCATCAGATCAAGATCTCCGTCCCCGTCAGCATCGAAAAAGGCCGCTGCAGTATCTTCATAAGCCATGTCATCTTGAAAGACTCCTTGTGGCATAGGCCGCACATTTCCATTGCCCAAATGCCTGTAAAGAGTTCCGGCCTGGCCGTTGGCCCCACCTAAAAATATATCCTCGTTACCATCTCCGTCTATATCTCCTACTGCCAGCGCTGGCCCTTCCTCAGACAGTAATTTGTAGATGAGTCCTTCGTAATCAAAGTCATTGTAATTATTCTCTTTATGCGCCAATAGGGAGTTGTTTTTTACTTCCTGTAAATGGGGCTTACTACTTTCAGGCTTTAATGGTTTATATTTTTCGGTTGCAGCTGTATGCTTAAAAACCATGGTTTGATCTGCACTTACATTTTGAGTAAGCTGCGTCAGATCATCCGGCCAAATTACCCGTATTGAGTCGATTGCTATGGTGCTGCCCAATCCTATGGTCATCTCGTAGTCCATAGAGGATTGGAATCCTCGGGATGGAATTAGTTCTTGAAATACCACATTATTATCATAGTAGAGATTTACGGAGGTGCCTATTGCAAATTTGTTGCTTTCCGGACCTTCAAACTTTAGTTTAATGTAATGATTCTCTGTCATGGAATCGGTGTGATTTTCATAGACAAAGGCCTCCATATTCACATTGTTTATAACCAGATCAAGATCCCCGTCATTATCCAGATCCCCATAGGCCGCACCATTAGACATGGAAGGTAATTCAAACCCCCATTCTTTATTGGCATTTGTAAAGGTCAGGTCCTTATTGTTTTTATAGGCATAGTTGGGTTGTGGTCTGATGGGCATTTTGTTGATTATAGAATCGATAGATTCTTTACGCCCTGTCAACGCCATTTTTTGAATGATCTCATTCGCAAAGAAATCTACAAAATCCAAGTCGGTAAGATCGTGATTAATCCCATTGGTAATAAAAATATCCCTGAACCCGTCGTTGTCCATGTCCAATAGTAGTCCGGCCCAACTCCAGTCGGTCGCATCTACGCCGCTGTAATAGGCGATTTCCGAAAATGAACCATTTCCATTATTGAGTTGCAGGGTATTTTGTATGTATTGTTGATAGAAATCTTTATCCTGCTTTAATCGAAATACGTCATACCCATCAAATTCCATGACAGACTTAACCCGTTCATCTGCTTCTGGTAGCATATCTGTGATAAAGATCTCTGCATTCCCGTCATTATTTATATCGGCCATATCAATCCCCATGGCAGAAAGAGAAAGATGGCTTGTCCATCCCTTAATATCCTCTGTAAACGTCCCGTCCTGGTTATTGATATAGAGATAGTCTCTTTCGTAAAAGTCGTTAGACACATATATATCGGGATAGAGATCTTTGTTTATGTCGGTGACCATTATTCCAAGACCAAATCCAATAAGGCTTCCGTAAATGCCTGCTTCTTCACTTACGTCCACAAATTTTCCGTTATCATTACGGAGTAGCATATCCCCAACCCCTTTAAAAATATCTGGAACGCCTTTCCAATCCTGGGCTCGCACATCTCGCTGCCCGGCATAGCCCAAACTACTCACCGGAATATTACTGTTGTTTAATATGTAGGCATCCAGATCACCATCCTTATCGTAGTCAAAAAAGGAAGCGTGGGTAGAAAATCCTGTTTTTGCCAGATTGTATTCTGCTGCATTTTCTGTAAAAGTAAGGTCGCCATTATTGATGTAAAGGTCATTATCGTGATTATTTCCTTCCATATTCCCTGCATTGCTCACATAGATATCGAGTAAACCATCCTGGTTAATATCTACCATGACCACGCCTGTAGACCAGGGTTTACTGCCTTCAACGCCGGCAGTAGCAGAAATATCCTCAAAACGTAGTTTTCCCTTATTGAGATAAAGTTTATTGCCAACCATGTTCCCTGTAAGGAAGATATCAGAAAGACCATCGTTGTTTATATCACCAATGGCGACCCCGCCACCGTTATAGAAATTACGGTATTTAAAAATGTTGAAGTTTTTTTGATTTTCTACTTTATTAATAAAATTAATTCCTGTTTTTTCAGGTGGCAGGAGTGAAAACAATGTGGGTTTTGTTGCCTTTAATTCACTGTCATTATTTTTTTTTGGAGTACAACCTAAAAACAGACTAATTAAAAACAAAATGGATATAAAAGTTAACTTTTGAGAACGCATTATTTGTAGACTTTAATTTTCTTTTACTAGGTTCGTTTTCCAGATATTTGATCAATGGAATGACCTATTTCTTTTGAAGGTTGGATCTGGAATGCAAAAATGGCCCATTTTAGCATGTTATAAGAACTCTATACTACATAACCCTCAAAATTAGAGTTTGTTAGGCTTTCTTCCTATGTATTCAGGAAGTATTTTGAAAATAATCAGATTTTTTAACAGTTTACAATTGCCAAATTCTTGACTGCGATTTCACAACATCTACCTGCTTTAATCGGCAACTGTATACAGGGAATTGCTGTCACGAATAGTGACAAGAATTAAATGTATATGATGTATGAGGATTTTGGAGAGAGTGTAGTGTTATTGATTTATTAGAACTCATCTGTTTTAATAGACAAGGAATAACGTTGTTTGCAAATAATCCAATATATTTAGGCAAACAAACGAACTAACTACCCTTTACCATGATCGGAATCTTATCCTTTGTTGGCTTTACTGCCATGGTGGCCATTATTTCATATTTTGCAACAAGGTCGACCGATGAAACTTCGTCAGACGGCTATTTTCTTGGAGGAAGGAGCCTTACGGCCGGAGTAATCGCAGGATCATTGCTGTTAACTAATCTTTCCACCGAACAAATAGTGGGGCTTAATGGTAGTGCCTACAAAGACGGTTTATCGGTTATGGCCTGGGAAACGTTAGCGGCCATTGCCATTGTGGTAACTGCCGTATTTCTGTTACCACGCTACCTCAAAGGCGGTCTTACCACAGTTCCTCAATTCCTGGCAAAAAGGTTTGATGTAACCACAAAGACCATTACTTCTGCCTTGTTTCTTACCGGATACGTGGTGGTGCTACTTCCTGTAATTCTGTACTCTGGCTCTGTCGCAATCAGTGGGATGTTCAATGTTCCTGAACTCCTGGACGTTTCGGATAATACCGCCTTGGTGCTGTGCATCTGGGGGATTGGTATTATCGGGTCTATTTATGCGGTCTTTGGAGGGTTAAAGGCGGTAGCCGTTTCGGATAGTATCAATGCGATCGGCCTTATTATTGGCGGAATTCTTATTCCTGTATTTGGATTAATGGCGATTGGAGATGGCAGTATATTAGGAGGTCTCGATACCCTGATGGCCACAAACCCCGAACGATTCGATTCTACCGGTGAACCAGGACAAGAAGTGCCATTCTCAACTATATTTACCGGGATGATGCTGGTACAGTTATTTTATTGGGGTACCAATCAGCAGATCATACAGCGTGCCCTGGCAGCAAAAAATTTAGCAGAAGGACAAAAAGGACTGCTTCTTGCCTCATTTTTAAAAATATTAGGGCCCTTAATTCTGGTATTGCCGGGGATGATCGCCTATCATTATTTTGAAGGTGGGTTGGCTACCTCAGATCTTGCCTATCCGGAACTGGTGCGTGCGGTATTGCCCAAACCTTTGATCGGGTTTTTCGCTGCCGTATTATTTGGAGCTATATTGAGTTCCTTTAATAGCGTACTTAACAGCTCTGTAACACTGTTCGGGATTGATATTTACAAACAGCATATCAACCAGGAAGCCCCGGAAAAAACGGTCGTAAAGTATGGGAAGATATTTGGGGTTTGTTTGGCCCTGGCGGCCATGTTTATCGCACCAATGATCGCGAATGCAGGTAGTTTATTTAATTATTTACAACAGATCAACGGAATTTACAGTATTCCAATATTAACCATAATTGTCATCGGGTATACGACCAAAAGAGTGCCTGCTATAGCAGCCAAAATAGGTATTATCTCTGGCTCCTTACTTTATACTATTTCTCAATTCTGGTTGCAAGACAAGTTTGTAGATGCAGCCTTGGAAGAAGCGGCAGCAAATGGGGTAACTGATGCTGCGGAACTATCCCTGATACAAGCAGATGCTTATCCTCATTATTTGCATGTGATGGCCATTCTTTTTATTACGAACATAGCTATTATGCTTCTGATTGGAAAATTAAGGCCAAGGGCAACCCCTTATGTTCAGGAATACACCAAACAGGTCGAAATTACGCCGTTTAAGTACGTTAAACAGTTTGGTGCCATCATCGTGGTTATCGTAGTGGGGATTTATATTTACTTTGCCAAGTAGTAAAATCTGGGAGTTACCCAATTGTAAATTTTATGATTGGCCGTTTTCTGACACGCCAACTTAGAGATACTGGTTAATAATATTTTCTATCATTTCTTGTTTCCCACTTTTTCGCGGGGATTCATCCGCATGCAGGGATAGGGTATACAGGTCTTCCATTGTTAGTTTACCTTGTTCAAAGTCTTTCCCTTTCCCGGAGTCAAAACTGTTATATCTATCTTTTATCAGTTGAGCATAAGGAGACTGGGTAAGTATCTTTTCTGCTGCCATAAGCGCCCTTGCAAAGGTATCTGCTCCACCAATATGTGCATGAAAGAGGTCATCTACATCCGTTGAGTTCCTGCGAATCTTCGCATCAAAATTAATGCCACCGCCCTGTAGACCGCCTGCTTTCAAAAACACAAGCATGGCCTCGGTTACTTCATAGAGGTTATTGGGAAACTGATCTGTATCCCAGCCATTCTGATAGTCACCCCTGTTCGCATCCAGGCTGCCCAACATGTTGTGGGAGGCTGCCACAGACATTTCGTGTTGCATGGTATGGTTGGCCAGGGTAGCGTGATTGAATTCTAAATTAAGTTTAAAATCGTCCTGAAGTCCGTATTGGTGTAAAAAGCCAACCACCGTGGCCGCATCAAAGTCGTATTGATGTTTCATAGGCTCCATGGGTTTAGGTTCAATAAAGAAGTTTCCTTTAAACCCACGACTTCGGGCATAATCCCTGGCCATTCCTAGAAATTTACCCATATGATCTAATTCTCGTTTCATATCGGTGTTCAGGAGCGACATATAGCCTTCCCTGCCGCCCCAGAAAACATAGTTCTCACCTTGTAGTTCCATAGTGGCGTCTAAAGCGAGTTTAACCTGAGCACCAGCGTGTGAAACTACCCCGAAATCGGGATTTGTAGCTGCGCCATTCATATAGCGGGGATTAGAAAAACAATTAGCGGTGCCCCAGAGAAGTTTTACCCCGGAGTCTTTTTGTTTTTCTTTTATATAGGCTACGATAGCAGCAAGTCTGTTTTCCGATTCGGTTAGCGAATTTCCCTCCCGTATAAGATCAAAATCATGGAAACAGAAATATTCAAATCCCAATTTAGTGATAAATTCGAATGCCGCATCGGCTTTGGCCTTAGCCGCTTCCAGGGGGTCTGAAGGCAGATCCCAGGGAAATGTTTGAGTTCCGGATCCAAAGGGATCTGCACCTTGCCCGCAGAATGAATGCCAATAGGCAACCGCAAATTTAAAATGTTCGCGCATGGTTTTACCTGCAA
>NZ_JBATLB010000222.1:0-10066 GCF_049669965.1 Muriicola sp.
AGAAAACCTGCCCGATGTACAACTGAAAAACAAAATGATCTTGTTAAAACTTCTTGCTAATTCAGCCTACCAAGAAGTGGAAGCCATAGGCAAACCTCTGCCCGAAGCTATTCTGGAGTATGTAGAGGAACATTCCATAGACCTGTTGGCTATGATGAATCAAGGGCATTCCTTTTTCGAGCGGATACTAATTAAACAAAATATAGATCAGATCGGGTTTCACGTCCAAATTCCCTTTTTGGTAGTCCCTGATACCTCGGATAATTAGAAGTATGCCAGTACAGTTACATCCGAGTTTTTTGGAAAAGTCCTACCTCCCCTAAAATACAAGGCCCTTTTTACAAGTCCTTACTAATTGTTGAATGCTCCCTAACCCCGACTATGGCAAACCTTATATCGATAAGCACATAACCCATTAGGGATCATTTATAACTTAATACTAGCTCGTTCAAATTATAAATTGGTCTCGGCTTAGAGCTGTCTAACGGAATAGTATTATTACCCTTTTTTCTTTGTATTCAGTATGTAATATATCTGATTTCTTATGCCTTAGTTTCTATTTCTCCTAGGAGTGTTTAGATTGCTCCTTCCGCGATTGGCATTATGCTCTTCATGGTACTTCCTGATATTATCATCGTTGTAATTTCGTATTCTCTCATATCGAGATCGTCTTAAATCTACTCGTTGATAACGCTGCGGCAATACCTCCCGCCGTACCCAAACCCCACCGTCTAAATACAGGTAGGTTCTTGCCGAAAGATCATAATAGATACTGTATTCAGGAAAATATACATAACGCACAAACTCTATCCTGTTTGGATAGAACCAGGGAGGTGGTGGACTATTGTAGCGCGAGCTAAGGATTACCGGACCACAACTTGTCATGAACAAAAAAACAGCTGACAAACTTAATAACCAACGCGACTTGAAAAAATCTTTGAATTTCATAACTTCTAATTTATACTGCAAAATAAATCATCCAAACGCAGATAGTAAATGACCTATATCATTTCATGATACCTGCACTTACAATAGTTTTGGACTATGATAAGGAACACATTCCTATTCTAAAAAACACAAAACACAATCATCATGGAAAGAATTAAAGAAGTGGTGTATAATGAAAACTTTCATTTTGAACACCAAAACTGGAAATCGGAACTCGCTTTTTGGAAAGACGAATTAAAAACGTTCAACAATCGGTTGAGTGAATTGATAACTCGTTGGACCAACAAGGATGTCTTAAAACAACTGGAACATTACCAAAACGAATTTATTCTTCATGGAGGTGTAATTGAAGACCTGGAGGAAACTATTGAGGAACACGAAACAAGCATCGCAGGTCATACCATAACCGGGAATGAATCATTGGATGTGCGTTTGGCAAAAAAACACATGGAATTTAGAAATCGGATTGATACCCAACGCGAAATCTACAACAGTCTTAAAAAAGAATTCTTTTCATTTCTGACCAAGTACATGTGAGTGGGATAACTAATACAAAATAATAGTTGGATAAAAAGCGGGTCTGATCCTTGCATGCATGTTATATAGCACTAAGACCAAGCTTACTTTATTCTAAATAAATAAGACACTATTATAGCATAAACGTTTATGTAGGAAACAATTCAGGGAGGCTGGGTACCCATGAAGTATAAATTTATTATGACTACTGCCAGCATTTGGAGAGAGACAGAGTATTAGCGCAGTTCCGCGAGAAATGGTCCTTGCCAAGGGAAAAGAATTTATCTACTACATCGATACTGTGCTTTATCATTCCACCCCGCTCAAAAGTTGCTTCTCATTTTTATCTCCAAGGTGTTTGCGGAATATCCCGGACAGTTTTTTTATCACAAATGTTAGTGCAATTTTTTGAATAATACCACTAACACCCCCCATCAGTTGTATGGGATAAAAATTGGCCTTGACCTGGTTCAAATGTAGCTTAATACTTTCCTTGTCTATCTCACGCCGCAACTTAAGAATGCGAAGTCGATCATCTATTTCCGAAAGAGTAGTGTATTGTGTTTCCATTTCAATCAAAATATTGTTTAGAGAATTTTCGCAACAAAGGACCATTAAGTCTATCCCGAAGTACATAACATAGAAAAGCGATTATTATATAAAAGCCTCCTATGATCAAAAAGCCATAATAATTGCTTTCTAAGGCCTCCCCAATAGCAAAAGAGGCGGCAAATGAAAGTATGAACAAGGCCAACAATGCCACGGCACCTACCAACATAATCTGAGCACCTGATGTTATTAGCCCCATCAGCACCTTAAATATTTTAAGCCTGATATATTCTTCGCTATTTTCGAGATAGGATCTAACATCAGCGTTAGCCTCCATTAGATCCTTCTTCATTTCTTCAAAGGCCATGTACCGTTATTTATGTAGTTGGGCATTCTTCTTTTTAAGATCTTCCAATTTGCGCTCCAGAGAGGCGATGATATCATCGGCCTTGTAACTCATTGTAGAGATGGCATCTTCCAATTTTTGTTCAAATTTATCTTTCTGTTCGGTGGCAGACTTGGTAAGTTCGTCTTTGGCATGGGTTAGCCGTTCTGTGATTTCATGACCTGTGTCCTCTAACTTGCTCTTAATTTTTTTTCTGGTTTTTTTCCCTTCATCAGGAGCATATAGAATACCCACACCTGCCCCAATGGCAGCTCCGGTCAATAATGCTAGTAATACTCCGTTGGTGTTTTTCATGGTTTCTACGATTTAAGTTAATAAATATAATTTTCAAGGTTAAAGTACATAACAAGAACAGTATTTGAAATGACCTTGGTCAGTTACCTTTCTTTTTAATGATTAAAAAATTATGGACCGATAAATAGTCCTCCCTTTATCCTCTTCCAATAAAATGACCCTGACTGATTCAAGTCATTTTGCCTACCAATTCCAGTTCTCATATTTGTAATAGAAAAATTCAAGAAAATGGAAAACACGGCAACCTATTACAAAAAGCAAAAGGAGTTCCGAATATTCGCGGCAAGTACCTTTTCCGATTTGGTAGTGCTCAAGAAAAAAGGTGAAGAAAAGGCGTTTAATGAGTTGCTTTTAAAAACTTTACCCCAGATAAAGCGATACATCACCAAAAGATTGGCAACCGCGTTGTCTAAGGGGAATCTACCGCATGGAAAATACAGACCGGATGATTTTGTTGATCAATTATTTATTACGGCCTATAACCATTTTGATGAGGTTAAAAATCAAAAAGACTTCTACCCATGGCTGTTTAAAATTGCGGACCAACTGTTGGAAGATACTATTGTGGAAGAGGAATTTGATGAGGTTTTCTTTCAGAATATCGACGATTTCACAAAACCCGCCTGGGATGCCATGGAGGAAAAATTCTCCACCGATGGCGATGGTGATCTTGTCATGATGGATGAATTAGACGACATATCCTATAGGAATGCGCCTTATGTACTCAATCATGTTTTTGTTGAGGACGATAATAACGAAATGATTGCAAAGCTCGATAAGGAATTGGGCGAGGAAAATATCAGGCGCCACACCAATATGGTCCTATACCATTTGCCTCTCCCCATGAGGACCGTATTCGAAATGGCCACACAATTTCATTTAACTGCTGAAGAAATAGCAATGATACGTGGCCAAGGTCTTGAAGAAGTACAAAAACTTTTGAAAAACGCCCGGAATGCCCTGGAAACCAGTTTCTATACCAGGTATAGGGGAATAAATTACTAATACCTACAACATGAAAACGAAAATTTTAAATCAGAAAACTGAGTTATTATTGGGGGCAGGCCTCGATGTCCTGCACCAGGAAAGCCGCGAATGGCTAG
This sequence comes from Muriicola sp., assembly GCF_049669965.1. NCBI lineage: Bacteria > Pseudomonadati > Bacteroidota > Flavobacteriia > Flavobacteriales > Flavobacteriaceae > Muriicola > Muriicola sp. The sequence continues at coordinate 3,817 of NZ_JBATLB010000222.1, forward strand.
AGACTGTTGCCTTCTGGAAAGACGAGACCAAGTTTTTCTCCTATTTATTGCGCAAAAAAGACAGCAGGGAATCAGATTTTACCATAATGCTCAGTAATCTGGACAGCCTCCATAAAAGCCTTTTCGATTACCTGGCCGATGACATTGTGGAACACGAAAAATTCCTGGCCCGTTTGGAAATGGGCGAAAAAGGACTATCGGATGGTGCTTATAGAAAGAAGCACCGAAAACTTGGCCAACAGATGCAAATTTTTGGCCGTGATTTTAAAGAATTCAAAAAGATGGTCTTCGGGTTTGTGAAAAAACTTTAAGTTTTGCTGGCTGAGTCATTTGTAGATCATTCAATCGTTTTATGAATCGAAGAGGCTTGTTGTGTTATAAGCTCTCTTCTTTATCCATTGTACGCCTCTTCCACTTTACGATCTCGTACCAAATAACGGACAGTAAGCCGATACCCGAACTTATTAATATCTGTTTTGAATTCAAGGTGGAAAACTCAAAAAATCTGGTCAATGGTTGTATATAAAGAAGCATTCCCGTTAAAACCACCGTGGCTATAATGATCAAAGGCACCAGATTGTTCCTGTATTTTAAGGTGGTTAAAATGGAAAAGTAAAAAGACCTGTTCACCAACGTAAGTATAATATTAGCTGAGATCAATGCCACAAAAACCATGGTTCGGGTCGTAGCTTCGTCATAACCCTGTTGTACCGCATATTGATACGCAGTCAACGTTCCTATGGTTATCATCAATCCCTGTATTACACTTGTAGTCAATTCTTTCCAGTTAAAAAAAGTGGCCGTAAAGGGACGTGGTTTTTGGATCATTGTATTTTTTTCCATGGGTTCGTTTTCATAGATGATACTACAGGTAGGGCCCATGATCAATTCCAAAAAAATGACATGCACAGGTGTGAATATATTGGGAAAAGTCCAGCCAAGTACCAAAGGAAAGAACACCGTAAGGATAATGGGGATATGGATGGAAATTATATATTGGATCGCCTTTTTCAGATTGGCATAGATACGCCTGCCCATAGCAACCGCATCAATCATGCTACTCAGGTCGTCTTCGAGCAAGATAACCGATGCGGCCTGTTTCGCCGTTTCAGTACCCTTTTTGCCCATGGCGATACCGATATGAGCCGCCTTTAAGGCCGGGGCGTCATTCACACCATCCCCTGTCATGGCGACGATCTCTTGATTTGATTTCAGAGCATTAATGATCTTAAGTTTTTCTTCGGGAAACATTCGGGTAAAGATGTTGGTGGTTTGTACCCGATTTTTTAGTTCCGCTTCGCTCAATTGCATCAGTTCATCACCTGAGATCCTTTTTTCATGGCCTTTAAATTGAATTTCCTTTGCAATGGCTTCGGTGGTTAAAGCATTATCGCCTGTCACTATCTTTACCTTGATCCCTGCGGCAGCAAATGCATCGAATACAGATTTGATGTTCTTTTTTGGCGGATCGTAAAATGCGACGATTCCCTTAAATACAAAATTGAAATCCTGTTGCATTTTGGGATACTGTGTGCCTTCAAAATATGCCTCTCCCACTCCCAGGATTCGATACCCTCCCTTCGCGAGTTCGTCCATGGCTTTTATGATTAACTGTTTTTCATAATCGGACAGAGTAGAATTTTCTATCAAGGCCTCTGGGGCGCCCTTTGCCGCTATAACCCGGTTTCCCTCTTTATTTTCAAAAATATGGGTCATCATGGGTGGTTTACCCCCTAGCGGATATTCGTGTATCATTTTATATTCAGGACGTTCATCTTTCCTGGTAATACTGCGGTACGCTTCGTGTAAAGCAATTTCCATGGCATCGAACGGAATGGGTTCGCTGGCCCACATCGCCATTCGGATCAGTTCTTTTTCACCCTTGTCTAAAGTGTTGTTCGTATCGGTAATTTTTTGGGAAGCCAGCGTAAAAAGTTTCGCCAGCGCCATTTTGTTTTCGGTAATTGTTCCGGTCTTGTCCGAACAAATGACCGTTGCGCCTCCCAAAGTCTCAACAGTTTTCATCTGTTTTACAATGATGCCCATTTTTAGCAGCCGATACGAACCCAAGGCCATAAAAGTGGTAAATGCCACAGGTATTTCCTCAGGCAGGATCGACATCGCCAGGGTTAATGCCATCAGCAAACTGTCCAAAATATCACGGGAATTGTAATAATTGATAGCCCAAACAATAACAAAAACGATAGCTCCGGCGACCACCATTTTTTTTACAAAACTGTTAATCTGTTCTTCAAGTGGGGTCTTTTCTTCCTTGATGCTCTCCAGACTTTTCCCTATTTTTCCCAGTTTGGTCTCGTTACCGATAGTGGTTACGGTCGCAATGGCGAGTCCGCTCGCAACCGTTGTGCCTTTATAAATTGTGTTTAAAGATTGTTCTGCATCCTTATAAACCGAAAGGGACTCTCCGGTAAGTAGGGATTCATCGACCGAAAAATCATTAGAATGTACTATTTTACCATCAGCGGCAATAGTGGCACCTTCCTCTACCATTAGGCTATCGCCCACAACCACATCCTCGCTTTTGATCTCAACTGTTTCCCCATTGCGAATGACTGTGCATTTAGGCTGAGTAAATTTCTTTAGTTTTTCCACGGCATTTCGGCTCCGCCCATCCTGATATAAGGAAATAGCGGATACCATAACGATAGCGGCGAGCAGAAAAATGCCGTCACCCGTATTTCCACTTATAAAATAAACTGCGGAGGCCACGAAGAGTAAAATGACCATCGGTTCCTTTGCCAATCCTTTTAAAGCATGGAAAAGGCCAAGGCTTGTTTTCCCTTCCAGAATATTTTGTCCATAAGTTGCCCTTGCCTGAAGTACTTCCTCTTGGGTCAGTCCTTTAATGTTAAAATTATCTACAGACATGGTCAGGTAGTTGAGGTTTTGGCACCGCCATCAAAATACAACCCATCTTCACCTCTCGTTTTCTTCTAACTTAAAAGGGAAAAGGCAATTATGAATATGGCTGCTACAAAGATAAATGTACTAAATACAATGCTTAAAGTGACATAGCTCTTCTTTGTTTTACAATAACATAGGTTTAAAATTATAGAAGTTGGCCTGGCAACAAAATGATCATAGTCAGTTAACTTCTAAGGTAGTGTTCATGACAAATATCATAGATGAAATCGGATCATACGTCTAACTTTAATAAAATATCTATGAAAGCATATTTTTTGTCTTTGTTCGATACAGAATCTTTGTGGGTATATACCTAGTTTAATCTGAATATTTATGGTATTCAGCCATGGGTAACTAAAATGATTTATAATAAATCAATGAATAACAGCATAGCGGACATCCCGGTTTATCGGGCCATATTTGAATCTTCTCTCGAAGCCATTTTGATAGTAGATCAGGATGGGTTTATCCTGAAGGCTAACCCCGCCTGTTATAAAATGTTTGGTTACAGTACCGGGGAATTGATAGGGAAAGATTTAAAAGAAGTGATTCCCCAAAAAATCAGAGCAATTCCGGAAGAAAAAAAAATATCCCGTACCAGAAACCAGGAACTCTTGCAGCCGGGTAAACAAATGAATCTTTTCGGTACAAAACGAAATGGCGCACAATTCCCCATAGAAATGCAGCTGAGTCTGGCAGTAATTGAAGATAAACGAGTAAAAATTATCTTCGTAAAAGATATTTCAAAGCGGGAAAAGCAAGTAAGACCTTATTGTGAAACAGTTGCCAACCTTCCGCATCTTAGAAGTATGACTATTGAACGAAATATAGTGCGTCGAGAGCTAGAAAATAAATATCGTATTCTTGGAGAACCTACGAATGATCTGGAGAAAGAAGTCGCGGAACGAACCAAAGCATGCCAAGCCATCCTACAAAAACTTATTGATGCAAATTTAGCTCTTGAAGATCAAATGCTGGAGACCAAAGAGGCTGAAAAAAAGTCATTGGCGAGTCAGGCGATGTTTACAGCTATATCAAAAAACTTTCCCAAGGGGGTCATAATTGTTATCAATGCCAATTTTGATATCGTGTATATTGATGGAGGCGAATTGTATCGTCTGGGCTTTAAAAAAAGTCAATTCGATGGACTTAACATTGATGATATAAATGTTTTTTCAAAAAAAAGGATCGCACGTATCAAAGAAGATGTCAAAAGAACATTGGAAGGCGAACACCTCTCCTTTGAGACTCGTTTCATGAATAAGAACTATGCAGTAAACTCCTCTCCTCTTTTGAACGGTAACAACCTGATAAAATGGACCCTTTTTGTCTATAACGATATTACCAAACAGAAACAGGCAGAGGCCGATATTCGTATGGCCCTTGTACAAGCTCAGGAACTCAACAAATTAAAATCTCGTTTTATTTCAATGGCATCTCATGAATTCAGAACGCCTTTGAGCGCTATTTTGTCTTCGGCTATTCTTATTGAAAAACAGAATGGACCCGGTTTGGAGATAAAGCGCGAAAAATACATCCGGCAAATAAAATCGAATGTCAGGAAATTGGTGGTTATTCTGAACGACTTTATGTCTCTAGGTAAGTTAGAAGAGGGGAAAGTACCTGTGAAACTGCAACACTTTAACCTGGTGGCATTTTCAAAGGACTTGCTCGAAGAAATTGGACCTACTAAAAAAAGAGGGCAAACCTTGAGTTTGAAATCTAACAAAGAATTTATTGAGGTCTACCTGGATCCAAAATTGTTACAGCACATCCTTATTAATTTACTTTCTAATGCCATAAAGTATTCTGAAGTGGATCAGGACATTCTAATAACTCTGAAAAGTGGAAAGCAAGGCATTTGCATAGAAGTCAGGGATAAGGGCATCGGTATCCCCATCCAGGAACAAGCAAATCTCTTTGAACGTTTTTTTCGCGCTGAAAACAGTTTAAACATGCAAGGCACCGGCCTGGGTTTGCATATCGTAAAACACTACACAGAACTTTTGGGCGGTACTGTGGGGTTTGAAAGTGAGGAGGACAAAGGGTCCGTTTTTAGGATTGAATTTCCTTTGAGATGAAGAGTGGTAAAGACAGTTGAAAAATTATAATGATGAAAAAGATTCTATTAATCGAAGATAACAAAGATGTATGTGAAAATACAGCCGATATTCTGGAATTGTCTAATTACGAAGTAGCCATGGCCGAAAACGGAAAAGTGGGCATTGATATGGCCAGAACCTTCCATCCAGATTTGATTCTTTGTGACATAATGATGCCTGTTTTGGATGGCTATGAGGTGTTGGAGGAATTGAGCAAAGGCAATGAAACCGCAAGCATTCCTTTTATCTTTCTGACAGCTAAAGCGGATAAGTCCGATTTCCGAAAGGGTATGAACCTGGGTGCTGATGATTATTTGACGAAACCCTTTGAGGAACACGAGTTGCTGGAGGCTGTAAACAGCAGGTTAAAAAAGTCCGATTTTCTGCGCAAGGAATTCTCAAAGAATATAGAGGGCATTCATGAATTTTTTCAGGATGCAGCCAGCTATCTCAACCTGGAACATATTACAAGAGAGTTTCGTCCAAAAGAATACGGTAAAAAAGAATATCTATTTATGGAAGGAGATGGTGCGCATACCTTGTATTTTGTGGAAAGCGGTACGGTAAAGACCTACAGATCCATTGAATCTGGCAAGGAGTTCGTAACGGGAATACACAAAGCAGGAGATTTTATGGGTCAATTATCCCTTTTAAATCCAAAAGGCACCTATCTAGAAACCGCCATGGCCATTGAAAATACGGAAGCCTACGGTATTCCTAAATCGAATTTTATTCACCTGCTTTATGAAAATAAAGAAGTGGCCCACAAGTTTATTGACATCATTTCAAACAATCTCATTGAAGTACAGGAACAACTGGTCAATATGGCTTACTCATCCGTGCGCCAGCGAGTAGCCAGGGCCTTATTACACCTGTACAAAAAGGGAATTATAAAAGATTTTCCAAATGAGGGCATTGATATTCCGCGAGAAGATTTTGCCGGCATGATAGGTACCGCTACGGAAACTGCGATCCGCAGCCTGTCAGAATTCAGGGAAGAAGGCCTGATTACCATGGGCCATGCCAAAAGGATTATTATATTAGACAGGAAAGCGTTAAAAAATATTGCAGAGTACGGGTAGCGTAGGCAATACCAAAAATATTTAAGTACTACTTTGTTGATATGTAATCATGATCTTTTTAAATACAGGAGCACATTTTTCTCAATTCTATCAGAAACATTTGATACATCAGCTTTTTGGAAAGTCTCCCCGGTAATGTTT
>NZ_JBATLB010000223.1:0-5430 GCF_049669965.1 Muriicola sp.
GTCGCCAACCATGCCCTGTTCTCCGCAGATTCTACCTTGTCCCAAAATCTCTTTACAAACACTTCGCCTTTGGACAAGAAGGAATCTTCCTGATTAAGGTGAGCCCCCAGTTCCACATTGAAATACTGTTGTTTTTCATCTATTCCCGCTATAAAGGCCTCATCGTAATCTCCCTCCGGTAGGCCATACCAGTTGTAGAGTTGATGTCTGGCTGCCGTACTGATCCCCCAGTCATAATCCCGATCTCTGTTTGAGTAGGCCGCTTCTAATTTTGTATTGTAAAAATCTGTATCCAAAGGGGTAAAATCTAAATCTCCTCTTGAGGAGAAATGATTCAGACCAATATCTACCCGTTGATTTCCTCGATCAATATCTCTGCTGGTATAAAAGTCGAGCAAGGCATTGTTAAAATTGCCAAGTCCCAGAGAGACATATGAATTATACAGTTTTTCCGGCCTGCTTTTCTCCACCGTGGCAGCTTTCCCCTTGGCCGGCGTGAAAGTAGAGGCCACAGGTACAGAAAAAATGCTGTATTTTATCTCCTTCTTGGCAAGGATAATTGAATCGTTTAAAACAGGAGCCGATTTAATTTTAAAAGCATCGGAAACGGTGGGGGAATAGGGTTTTACAACCGTTACTGTTTCAGTTCCCAGATCTTTTTCATCTTGCCCAAAAGCTCCTAAAACCAGAAGTAGCCCGGCGATGATTGAAAGTTGAATCTTCTTTTGCATACAAATACCACTTAGATTAGTTCCCCTCAGGATTTACAGAGGCGTTGCGTTCGGCTTCTTTAGCTTTTATACTTGCTAATTCTTGTTTAGCTTTTTCTACGATCTCCGGAAATTGAACAAAATTAGCGATCACACTATCCAGGATGTAGGTGGCCTGGAAGGCATCGCCCAGGGCGTAGAAATTTTGAGCCATAATCAGTAATCCTTTTCCTCCCCATTCTTTGTAAGTAGCATACTCTTTTGCCAGTTTTTGCACGGCAGTATTACTAGCTTCGTACTCTTTTCTATTTCGTTTAAAATATGCTTCGTAGTACAGGGCTTCGGCCGCAATATAGCCGGTTGCTATCTTAGACACTTTCTCATAGGCGGTCTCCGCGGTTGCCTCATCGCCTGTTTTGATGGCAGATCTGGCAATCATCACCTGTGCATCACTTCGAATACGATCATCTACATTAGGACTTCCCAGCACTTTGTCTGCATAGACCAAGGTGCGGTCATAGTCGTTTTGTTCATAATACACCTTCATTAAATTCTGCTGTGCGTAGATACGATTCTGAGGGATGTCTGCCATATTTTCCAACCTTGTTAAATAAGGCAGTGCGTTCTTTTTTTCATCCTTTGCTAAAAGCAGTTCGCATACTCTGGTAAGTGCTTGTTCTGAATATTCGTTGCCTCCCCTATCTGCCACATATTGATAGGATTTTAGGGCCTTCTCGTTCTCCCCTTTTGCAAAATACAGCTGTGCTAAAGCAAAGTTTGTGGGGATTACATGCATCCCCGAAGGAAACTCTTTGAGGTACATCTCATAACCCTGGATAGCATTTTCACTTTTCCCCTCCAGATTTTGTTTGTTTGCCGATTCATAGGTGGCATTGTCTAATTCCATATCGGAAACCTCCACAAAATCGAGATTTCGTACCCAAACGGCGTATTCATCCACCCTCCCCATGTCCATATAAACCAATTTACCGGTGTTCACGGCTTGCACAGCTTCCTGTGTCTGAGGATAATCATTTACCACTGCTTTGAACTTCGTTAAAGCCTCAGCGTTCCTATTCGCATTGTAGTGAACCAGCCCTTGGCGTAAAAGTGTCTGCGGAACCAGACTACTCCCGGGATACTCTTGCACAAGCTGATCGTAGACCCGTAATCCTTCTCTTTCCCTATTCTCGCGGATGTATGAATTTCCAAGCTCAAATAGCACATCGTCCTTCAAGGTAGACTGCGGAAATTGAGTAAGAAAGTTATTGAGCTCTCCGAGTTTTGTATCGTTTCTACCTACAAAACCATAACTAACGGCTTTCTGAAAAGCCGCATAATCCTTTTCCGGCCCATTGCTTCTTCCGTATTGTGTATAGGCATCAATAGCTGCCTCGTATTTGCTGGTCACAAAATAACAATCTCCCAGCCTCACCAGTGCGTCCGATACCTTTGGGTCTGAGCTAGTTCTTGTGGAATACTCTTTGAAGTAATTACTTGCCGTATTGTAATCCTTTAATTTAAAATAGGTGTATCCCAGGTTGTAGTCCAGATCGTTGTATTCATTGGTAGATCTCGCTATGTTACTCTGTTGGAACTGAATAAAGTCTGGCAGCGCATCCTCATACCGATTCAGTAGATAATTGGCTTCTGCTTTCCAATATCTGGCTCTGGCGGTAAATAGCGCATCCGCATCACTCTTGACGGCCAAATTCATTATCTGAGATGTCTCGGCGTAATCTCCCTCTAAAAATAGCTCCACGCCCCGGTAAAATGCTACTTTTTGAAAAGTGGCCTTATTGGCATAATTTTTATTCTTCTCCAATAAAGCTAAGGCCCCTTTAAAATTCTTGGAGGTGAGGTAGGAGTCTACCAACAATTCCTGCAATTCCGAGGTATAAGTATCTTTGGGATAGCGTTCCAAATAAGAAGATAACACTTCCGTTACCGGCTCATAGGGATTGCCAATATCGTAGCTTAATCTCGCATAATTTAAATAGGCATCTTTCTGGATCTCGGGTGTAAAGTCCATATCGGATGCATTCTTAAAGGCATTCAGAGCTTCTTGTTTCTTGTCGAGTTTCAAATAACATTCTGCCAGGTGATAATAGGCGTTTTGAGCCACGCTGTTGTTCCCGTCAATGATCTTATTAAATTGAAGAATGGCATTGGCAAAATCTTCTTGTTGGTAATAACAATAGCCCAATTGATAATAGTCCGTATTGTTCCATCGTCCTCGTTTTCCTTTGTATTCTTCCAGATATGGGATGGCATTGGAATACTGTTTTAAGTTGAAATAGCTTTCTCCAATGATCTTGTTGAGCTCCGAGATCTCATTTCGGTCAGATTTTGGCAATTGTTTTTTTCCAAGTGCTATGGCTTCCTCAAAATTGCCAAGCTTAAAATTCAGATCTGCCTGAAAATAGGATAGCTTTTCATCTAATACCTCCTGATCTGTGATCTGATCAAAACGCGCACTGGCTTCCTCATAATCATCTTGCTGATAGGCTATAAATCCCAGATAGTATTTTGCCTGTGCACCATAAACAGGAGAATTGGAAACCTTATTAAAGTAGGATTCTGCTTCCGCGGTCTTCTTGGAGGCATATAGGGAATATCCCATATTAAAATTAAATCGTTCCCTTTCCTTTCTGGGAATGGTACGTTCTCCGGCCCTTTTGTACCATTTCAGCGCATAGGGGTATTTCCCGTTTTCAAAATAATAATCAGCTACATCCAAAAATGCGGCTTCTCTCTTTGTGGAGGTAGGATACTTTTCTACAAAGTCTTCCATGAGGCGGTCTGCTCCTAACTGGTTGAGTCTAACTGCAGCATTGGCCACATAGTACGCACTATTAGCAGCTGTTTCCTCGTTAGGAGTATTTGCATTCACTTTTTGAAAAAGTGTCTGTGCAGCCTGGTATTGTTTGTTGTTATATAAGTTGAGTGCCTCCTGATAGAGCCTTTCATCATGTGTATAAATCCTGGATTCCTGTGCTTTGGCTGTAACAAACAGCCCAAGACAGACAAGGGAGAAGGCGGTGATTTTCTTTCGCATAGTGTTCTAGGGCTATTAAGAATTACCGTATTTGTCTTAGTAACGGGAAATATTGTTTTGCAGTATAAACAGCTCAAAGAAAAAGATTTTTAGGGGTTCCATCTTTTTTATCCTTAATAACTTATTACTTTTATATCAACAAATACACTTCATGGAAGAACCCATTCTTAGCTTAAAGGAAGTTGCAGTTTTCCAAAAGGAGAACCTGGTACTCAATGATGTAAATCTGGAAATACGGAAGGGTGAATTTGTTTATCTCATCGGAAAAACCGGAAGCGGAAAGAGCAGTTTTATGAAAACCCTCTATGCCGATCTTCCTTTAAAACAAGGTAATGGAAGGGTGGTAGGCTTTAATTTAAAAACCCTGGAAGAAGCTAAAATTCCGTATTTGCGCAGAAAGCTGGGGATCGTGTTTCAGGATTTTAAACTCCTCCCGGACAGAAATATCAACAAGAACCTGCTATTTGTATTGAAGGCCACCGGTTGGAAGGATACTGTGCTTATGAATGCTAAGATAGAAGAGGTATTGGAGAAAGTTGGGATGAAAACGAAAGGGTTTAAATTTCCGCATGAGCTTTCTGGCGGGGAACAACAACGTATAGCTATTGCAAGAGCACTCTTAAACGACCCTGAACTGATCCTCGCAGATGAACCCACCGGAAACCTGGATCCACAGACCAGTGTGGAAGTCATGAAGGTCTTACAGGAGATTAACAAGGCCGGCCGCACCATACTTATGGCCACGCACGACTATGCCCTGATCCTTAAATACCCGTCCAAGACACTTAAATGTGATGGGAACAAAGTCTTTGAAGTAGTTCAAAAAGCAATCTAAAGAGCACTACTTCATTCCTATTGTAGCCTGAAAAAGATAATCAAAAAAAGCGTATCTTTCTTTCTGCAACCAACCAGCTAATTACTAGAATGAAACTCAAAGAACTATTTCTTCTCGCACTCACAATTGCCCTTTTTTCATGTAAGTCGGACGTCCCTTCCGCAGATAATGCAACCGTGGCAGAAGTCCGTGAATGGAATCCGGAAGACACCCGAAGCCTTACCGGTGTAACGGCCAAAAGAGGCCTTATCTATAATTCCGAAACGGACACCGATGGTTTTGTCCTATATGAACCTTCCAATGGTACCTTCACTTATTTATTGAACAAAGAAGGAGAGGTAGTCCATACCTGGTCCTCAGATTTAAATTCCATGAATTCCTATCTTCAACCCAATGGTCATCTGATCAGGATGGAGCGCGATGAAAATTTCCCAACCTTTGCGGCCGGGGGTCAATCTGGCCGGATGCGGGAGTATGATTGGGACGGAAATCTCGTCTGGGATTTTAAATACTACAATGAAAAAGAATTGACCCATCACGATATTGAGATCATGCCAAATGGAAATATTCTGGCTATTTCTTACGACGCCCTTACTCCGGAAGAGGCCCTGCAAGCAGGTATGGATCCACAACACATTCCCAAGGCAGGGGTCTGGGTAGATAAGATCATTGAGATTCAACCCCTTAAGCCAAATGATGGAAAGATAGTTTGGGAATGGCGCATGCGCGATCACCTTATCCAGGACCTGGATAAAACAAAGGATAATTTTGGAGTAATTTCTGAACACCCGAGAAAGATCAATATCAATGTGGAAAGTGCAGAGGCT
>NZ_JBATLB010000224.1:0-1910 GCF_049669965.1 Muriicola sp.
ACCCTAAGATACGAACTACGCCTCTGAAATCACGGCTTATTTCCCTAAGTGATGCTAGGAACACTGGGAGGCATTTTCTACCTTTGAAGTCATTTGAACGGCAGGCGTTCAGGGTCCTTATTTTGCGTACATCAAAGGAATTAGTATCTGCGATAGTGATAAAGAACCCCTGGTTTGCTAAAAAAGAATATGGCAGCAAAGCTCACACAAAATTTTTGGACAAGGGCCTCAAGGATCATCCTGAGGAATCGTATTCTTATCTTACTTGCGATTGCTGCTATCACCGTTTTCTTTGGCTTTCAATGGAAAAACATGCAGTTTTCCAATACAGAGGCCAATCTCCTTCCGGACGACCACCCTGCCAATCTGGAATATGATGGTTTTCTTGAAATTTTTGGAGAAGAAGGCAATGCAATAGTCCTTGCAGTAAAAGATCCCACCTTATTTACACCGGAAAAATTTAATCGTTGGAACATCCTGAGCAAACAACTGGCCGCATTTCCGGAGGTAGAATTTGTGGTCTCTACGGATAATTTACAGGAACTGGTCAAGGACAATGAACGCCAGGAATTTATATTAACCCCTTTTTTGATTGCCGCTCCGGAGAATCAACAGGTCCTGGACAGTTTAAAACAGCATTTGTTCAATGATCTTCCTTTTTATGATCAGTTACTCTTTAATAAGGACACAGAAACACTCCGTACCATTGTATATCTGGATAAAGACATTGTGAACACCTCTGTACGCAAAGATTTTATCCTGAATGATTTTACCAACCTTGTTCACAATTTTGAAAATGAGACAAAATTAGATGTCCATATTTCGGGTATGCCCTATATCCGAACCATGAATGCCCAAAATATCATCGATGAAATCGGGATGTTCATTACCGCTGCTTTGCTGGTTACCTCCTTGATTTTCTTTTTCTTTTTCCGAAGTTTCAGGGCCACATTTATTTCAATGTGTGTGGTGATCATTGGCGTTATGTGGGCCTTTGGTGTCCTGGGTTTACTGCGTTACGAGATCACCGTGCTTACAGCTCTTATTCCACCTCTAATTATTGTAATAGGAATACCTAATTGCATCTTCCTGATCAATAAATATCAGCAAGAGGTAAAAAAACACGGAAACCAGGCGCTTTCATTGCAACGGGTTATTTCCAAGATCGGAAATGCCACACTTATGACAAATATCACTACGGCATCCGGTTTTGCTACTTTTATCATAACCGACAGCAAACTTCTTACAGAATTCGGGATCGTTGCTTCAATTAACATCATTGGGATCTTTATTCTATCCCTATTGATCATCCCTATAGTTTACAGCTTTATGCCCTTGCCAAAGACCAAGCATCTAAAGCATTTGAACAAGCGTTGGATCGATGCCTTTGTAAATAAGATGGAGCATATTGTACGTGAAAAAAGAATAAGTGTTTACGTTATTTCTGTGGCACTTCTCGTCGTAAGTATCATTGGGATCTATCAAATAAATATTTCGGGCAGCCCAATTGAGGATCTGCCCAAAAAAGCAGAGTTCTTCAAGGACATCCGTTTCTTTGAAGAAGAATTCGACGGCATAATGCCTATTGAGATCGTTATTGATACCGAACGCAAAAACGGAGTGTTACGGCCGGTTAATTTGAGGAAAATGGCAGAATTAAGTGAGCTGATCCGGGAAATTCCGGAGTTATCCAGGCCCACCTCTGTCGTGGAATTGGTAAAATATTCCAAACAAGCTTTTTACAATGGCATTCCTAAGTATTATCAATTGCCTACCTCTCAGGAAAATACCTTCATCATGGATGTGGCGCGAAAGTCTCAGGGGAATAGTAATCTTCTTAAGAATTTTGTTGATTCCACAGGGCAAGTGGCCCGTATCACCACTTTTATACGTGATGTTCGCACCGAGAG
>NZ_JBATLB010000225.1:0-7915 GCF_049669965.1 Muriicola sp.
CCATCTTTTCCAGTTGGGCCACAATATATGCCCGCACAGTTTCGTGGGCAGGGAAGCCAACGGCATGTGGTTGTTTCGAAATGGCTTCCACATGTGTAAGGGCCCTATCCGTTGAAAAACCGTATAAATCTTCAACACTACTATTGCTATCGGATGGCATCAGGGAGACATAACTCCAAATAATAGCCAGGATAAGCAGGGGGAGGCTAAGCCAAAGTCGGATGTTTTTCATGCGTAAGAAATTCTTCTCTAAAAGTAAATAATTCTCGTGGGTCTATGCCTTTCGACGACTAATTTTAGAAGATTCGCTTAAAATACGTATATTTAAGGCTAACCAATTTAAAACGAACTAGGTATGGGTATTAAAAGTTTTATGGGTCGAAGAGCCAAAGAAGTGTCCAAAAAAGAGTACGATGCCCCTATTTTGGTAGAGGACTATATGACTAGAAAACTGATCACCTATAGTCCGGAGCAATCCATTCTAGAAGTGATGGAATCTTTTGCAAAAAACCATATTTCTGGTGGACCTGTATTAGATGACAACGGATTTTTGGTAGGGATCATCTCTGAGGCCGATTGTATGAAAGAGATCTCAGAAAGCAGATATTTCAATCAGCCTATCCTTGATAAAAGCGTAGAAAAATTTATGACAAAGAAAGTAGAGACCATTCCTCATGATATAAGTATCTTTGATGCAGCCGGGGTGTTTCACAAGAATCACAGACGCCGTTTGCCTGTCATGAAAGACGGGCTGTTGGTAGGGCAGATCAGTCGGAAAGACATTGTGATCGCCGCTTTAAAGCTTACCAGCCATAATTATCAATAGAACATTATGCCAGATATAAAATAGCCTCGGACATTCTCCGGGGCTATTCTCTTTTAACGATCATATAGTAGTCATTTTCCAGGGGCAAATAGCCCAGGTCGTACACAAAATAATAGGTAGTTCCTTTTTTGGTGGTATAAAGATTGGTGAGATAGTCAAAATCGAATCCCTTGTCTAACAGTCGTGTTTTAGTGGTCTTGGTTTTACCTTCTTTTAAAGGAAAACTATCCAGAATCCGGTAATTTTTTCGGAGCCGGTTGTTAATGTTCCGCACCAGGTTCTTACTGTCTTTATTCAGCTTATTGTTATAGGCATTCCTACAGTAGTCCGAACAGAACTTCTTGTCTACCCTCCCTTTTATGGGATCACCGCATTCCAAACATTGCTTCTCCAAAATAAGCCAACTTTCCATGAAATTACAAAAAATTCCTGCAAGCTGCCTTCAAGAAAAAGGAGCTTTTATCTGTAAAAGCTTTTATGAATTTATAAGGAATCAAATACAAGGGTTTAGTATCCTACCGCAGCGCCATCAGGACTAGACGAATCTGAAACCCCAATATAAATACCCTGATCCCTGGAATGTATGATGCCCATTAATCTGCCGAGGTTTCCTGCGCCATAGAGGGTATGGCCCATTTCTTCCAGGGCTTTCTGAGTATCCGGGGATAATAGGTCTGTTTCGTAGATCAACCTGTCTGGGAGCCACTGATGGTGTATTTTCATGGCTTCAATAGCTCTGTGTAAGGGCATCTCGTATTCCAATACATTTAGTACCGTTTGGAAAACAGTATTAATGATGGTTCTGCCACCCGGACTTCCAATGACCAGGTAAGGTTTTCCTTCTTTAGCCACAATAGTAGGAGTCATACTAGAAAGCATCCGTTTCCCGGGGGAAATGGTATTTGGAGGGGTACCTATTAATCCGCTACTTGTGGTGGTGCCAGGCTGTGGATTAAAGTCGCCCATTTCATTATTAAAGATAAAGCCCAATTTTGGGGCGCCTAATTTAGAACCATAGGAATACTCCAGGGTATAGGTGAGGGATACGGCACTACCATTTTTGTCTATCACGGACAAGTGTGTAGTATTGGTACCGTCGTAGAGTTGACCAAACCTTGTGGAATCGCTCACGGAGGCCCTTTCGAAATCTATATTCTGATACCTTTTTTGCGCAAACTCTTTGGAGGTTAATTTTGCGAGGGGCATCTCCGGGTTAAAGTCTGGATCGCCGAGAAATTCGGCCCTGTCCGCAAAAGCCCTTCTCATGGTCTCAGCAACAAGATGTACATACGCAGTAGAATTGAACTGGATAGAATCTAAGTTGGCCAGCTCCATGATATTCATCATCTCTATAAGCGCCACTCCGCCCGAACTAGGCGGTGGCATGGAGTAAATTTCATATTCCTTGTAGGTACCCTTTATGGGAGCTCGTTCAATGGCGGTATATGCTTTTAGGTCTTTTCTGGTAATGATCCCCCCATTTTCCTTCATGAATTTTTCGATCTCCCTGGCCACTTTCCCTTCATAGAAGCCATCCCTTCCTTTGTCGCGAATACGTTCCAGGGTTTGGGCCAATGCCGGCTGCACCCAGGTTTCCCCAAATTCTACCAGATCTCCCTCCGGATTTTTAAAGAAATCTTTCATAAAACCAGGTGTAGAGTTGTCTTGCATTCGCCTGGCATGGGAGGCGAGGGTCCAGGAAAGTGAGAATCCATTTTTTGCCAATTCAACCGATGGCTGCACCAACTCCTTCCAGGGTAACTCCCCGTATTTCTGATGTGCCATAAAAAGTCCGGCTACAGTACCTGGCACGCCCACAGATTTTAATCCTTCGTGATTACTCCCTTGTATAAGTTCACCGTTTTTATCCAGGAACATATCTGGTGTTGCCTGTAAGGGCGCTTTTTCCCTGAAGTCTATGGTTGTGCTGGCTCCGGAACCATTTATATAGACGATAAATCCGCCTCCGCCAATATTCCCTGCCTGAGGGTGCACTACCGCAAGGGCAAAGGCAGTGGCCACTGCTGCATCTATCGCATTACCACCCTTTTTTAGAATGGTTACACCCACCTGGGAGGCGAGTTCATTGTCTGAAACGACCATCCCGTTTCGCCCATAGGTCTGCCCGTATGTGCTGCTAAAACAGAAAAACAGGACGATAATTAAAGTTACTTTGGAGTTACAAGCTAATTTGATCATTGCCAGTGTGGTGTTTTCTGAGAGCTATTAATGTTCAAGATATTCCGAAATGCCTTTTTCATTGCTGGAATCTAACCATTCCCATCGCAATGTTAGTTTAATTTTTCCTAAATCTGTGTGAGATATTTTGGCCATGGCCTTCCCCGCTTTTAGTTCATTTTCGGAGGTAACACAATGATAGCGCATATCTAATGTGTCTTTTTTTAATAGGGCAATTATTTTTCCCAGCTTAATGGGCCCACCGTAATACGTTGCCGTAACCAGATCCCCGGTTTGTTGGAATTCGAATACAGTATCCTTATTAACGGTCCCTTTCTCTGAGTTTTCAATTAGAGCGAACCTTTTATTATGGAAGTCTATTTTTTTCATTCTCTTAAAACAAGCTCGCAATTAGTAACTGTTTATTCTTTAGAGAGCTGTGTGGAGCCCTCCGGGATGTTACCCATTTCGTTTAGAATACCTTCCATTTTCAGATGAGTAATTGTTGGGGGGTTTGTTAATCTCACCAGGGTTATATGATCAAAAGCAAGACTGTCCGATTCTTGTTGACTCCCGCCAGTAGTACCAAGCATTGTATAGTTCCTGCCATTTCTTACTTGATGGGAAAAAGAATGAAAATGCCCGTTAATTACCGTGTAAGGCCGAGCTGAGAGAAGTGCCTCCAATTTGCCTAAACCTTTATCGTCCTCTCTCATCCAAAGGGGTTTGTGCATCAGCACAAAGGTCCATCGCACCTCCGGGTATTTTTCCAGAACAGATTTAAAATATCCCAATTGGGCATTGCTCATGGCGCCCAGCCTTCGTTCTGGCATCTTGTAATAGTCAGATTCTTCGTATACACCCTCTATCTCACCATTAATGATTTTAAGGGCCTCTGCTCTCGCCTTGTAGATCTCCATCATACGTTGTTCTTCAAAATCCTCAGAATCCATCATTAGGAATAATACGTCTTCATACACAAAATAGTAGTAACGAGGTCCAAACCTGTCTTTCCAGAATTCGCGCATGCGTGGATTGGTCAGATCATGGTTTCCCCCTAAGTAAAAAAAGGGCATATGTAATTTCGAGGTCCGTTTATCAAAGGAATCCCATTCCTTCTCTAACTGCAGTGTATCTTCGGTACCACCGTCAATCAGATCCCCCACACTAAGTACAAAGGTTGGATCTAACATATTTAATTGTTCAACGGCAGTACTGTAGATTCCTTCGCGTTCCCCACCGTTGAGGTCAGAAATTATGGCAAACGTAAAATCTTTTTCTTCCATTTCAAAGACATCGCTTGTCCATGGTGTGGGGCCGTCTGTGAGATCGTGTTCAAATACCGGGGTAGGTTTTTCATTTGTTCTGCAGCTCATAAAAAGTAACACTACAACAGATAATAGAAAAGGTATTTTCATGGATGTAATTTTTTATAATAGTTGAAGAAAGATCTGGAAGTTAAGTTTAATTCGCAGGACTAATCCAGCACCTTATTCCTGTATTCTCTGTCCAAAAGTTAATAGGTTGTTATCCGGGTCCAGAAGGGAAAATTCTTTTTGCCCCCACGGTTTTATTTCCAGGGGGCCATTGGGATGTATAGCAACGTTTTGATCTAAAAACGACTGGTATAGCGCATCTATATTGTCTGTTCTTATATACACTTGTCCGTAGTTTTCTTTAGGATTAATATCCTTGAATTCGAAAAAGTGAATTTCAATAGTTTCTTTATGCATCATTAAGTAGTGCTGATAGGAGGCACTTCCCAACTCTTTAAATCCCAATTGGTTTACATAGAAATCCCGTGTAAGGTTCTTGTTGCGCATGGGTAGTTTTGGACTGATATTGAGTAACATGGTCTTTTATTAAAACTCCGCAGGGAGGTTATGGCAATAATGAACTATAGGTTTCAAGGATAATCTCTTTTAACTCAAGATAAGAATTTAAAAGATCTTTTGAATGAATTAGTCGTAAGCCGATAAGGTTTTCAAACTCCTGATCCGAATGCATTTTGTTATGTAAAAAGTTGGTTACTAATGAATGAAATATTCTATAAAAAGAACTATTTAAATTATATTATTTTTTGATAATAGCTTTTTATCACACCGATACCATACAACATCTTCACCTCCGGGTTCATAGGGAGCAAATTGGAAGAATTCCATCCCAACCTTTTCCATCACCCTGATCGATGCTTTGTTCTCTTTCATAGCAATGGCAATTATCTTTTTTAATTTTAAGGTGGTAAAACCGTGGGTCAAAATAGCATGTGACGCTTCGGTTGCGATGCCAGCTCCCCAGTATTTGGGCAAGAATCTGTATCCAAGATCAATTTCGTCAAATTCAGGGAGATAGAGCAGCCCCGCCCAACCTACAAATTGCATTCCCTCCTTTAAAATAGTAGCCCACCTTCCGAATCCATATTTCTTATAATGTGCAATTCTCCCCAGGATCGCTTTTTCCATTTCGTCCAGGGATTCTACCACAGGTTCCCCCGTATACTTTTGCACTTCCGGATGAGAGTGTAAGGTGAATAGATCCTCTTTGTCATCCAGGGTAATTTCCCGCAACAATAGTCTTTCTGTTTCTATCAGGGTTTTCATTTTATGACCCTATAAGCGGTTAAATATGTCATGGCTCTAACAGAGGAATTTTCGGTATTTAGGACCGACCATAATTTTTGAGAAACCTTGTTAAAGAGATCATCAGCCCCAAAAAATTCTACCAGAATGCTATAATTATCCTTTGATGATAATAGTAAATGAGTAAGATCCGAAAGAGAAATATTTACAGAAACCGATTTGCTAATCGCCTTCTCTATTTTTATATTTTTTTCATCCAATCCTGAAAAAGTTATCTGGTGGTCATAGTTGATTTGTTCTTTTGAATCGCCATCAATTTCTAATTTAGCAAATATTTCCTCCAGGAATATCTCAAAGTCATATATCAATATTTTGGCAGCTGAGGTGGCCACTCGTACTGTTTCATTCAGTAGCTGTTGAGATTTGGCATAATAGAGCGAACCTGCAAAGGTAATTATGCCGAACTGGTCATTTGCAAAATCAAGATTTTTAAGATCGTACGGAGCGTATTCCACACCTGGGTGTAAAAGGGCTTTTTGTAACATTTCTGCACTTGGATCAATCCCGAAAACTTTATGGCAATACTTTGCTAAAGCAACGGATGAATGGCCGGTGCCACATCCTATATCTAACCCGATATTTTGTTTTCCATTCTCGTCGAAGTATTCATTGAGAATTTTGGAATGTAACAAAGGACGGTATGCTGCATAATGAAAGGCCGTAATTTGGTCATATTCCTTTAACATGTTCTTATCTTCTATTATCAGATATTTAAGGTTGAAGTTAGTTTGTTTATACGTCAGACCATACTGTCAATTCATTTCCTGAGGGATCTAAAAAATAGAATCTACGTTCGCCCGGAAAAGAAAAAATATCCTTTGTGATCTTACCAGTTGCGGCATCGATCGTACTTTTTATCAGTTTTAGATCATTGTGATAGAGCACTATCAGCGTGCCATTTACAATGCCCTTTTCTGTTTTTTCAAAACCACCCTCAAGTCCGCTATTGGAAAAAGCAATATAGGTTGATCTATAATTGGTAAAGGTCCAATCGAAGCACTTAGAATAGAATTCTTACGTTTTTTCAAGATCTTTGGCTTTAAACTCAATGCAATTTATGTGGTTGTCTTTTGTTTTCATCACAGACCGGCTTGATCATTTATTTCAATAGTTGTTCCATCAATTTTATGGCTGTTGTTTCACCTTTCTTCCGAACAAATTCGCGAGGGGTGTTATCACCAACTTCATAGGTAAAAGACTCGGCCCCAAATTCGAAAAAGAAGAAGGCGGTTGAATTAATTTTGTTGCCCGTTCCTGGACTGGGCCTAATATTAGGTTCGTAAGCCGGGAACTCATCCGCTAAACCGGCAATTACATTGGGTACAAGACCGGGCATATTCCCTTTTAGTTCAGGAGTGATGGTGTAAAAAATATCCTCCCAGGTGGAATGAAAATCGACCCCAAAATAAAAGGAACCGCCTGTATCTGATACTTTTTGACGCATAAAATCTCTAATTGCGCGGGTCTCTGGTTGATTAAAGTTCTCCCAGTCTCTATTTAGATCAACACCACCATAATTATGTCGCCAATGTCCATTATCTACACCATCGGGATTTACAAGCGGAACTACATAGGTATTGTATGTTGCCCTAAAACGTTTTGCAATGTCTGTGTCGGCACAGAGGGTTTCAATAAACGCCTGCATAGCCAGAAACCCGGTTACCTCCGGTGGGTGTTGTCTGGAAATAACCATAATCATTCTTTGATCGTCGCTATCCCCAATTTTAAGCAAATTCAATGGTCTCCCTTGGTTACTTTCGCCAATGGTAGATTTTGAAACAAAGGTATTGGTCAATAATTCGTTTGTCCAGCTATCAACTACGGATGAGGTGATTAATTCCTGGGCAGAGACCCAAAGCGTGTCTTTGTTAACCGATAGCTGCATAGTAATGCTTTCTGCTAATTCTCTTTCGTTGTAGATTTTCTTTACTGCTTTATACTTCAAGGAATCCAGGGCTTCCCAATCAGAACCATTTTTACTGAGTTTTGGAAAGTACCTGTGAAACACATCGTCATTATAAGTAAGTTTTACATAGAGATCTTTTTCCGTTTCCGACCAAATTTTAAATCCATACCAGGGGCTGGGATTTATGGGTGAATTCTCAGAAGTTATTAAAACAGAGATAAGTGTGTCGTTGGTGCGGGCAACACCATTCATACGGGCACCACTATAGTCATTAGACATAAACACTCCATCTCCAAGATCAAAAATTCCGGCATACTGCTGTTGAACGGGAACCGTCAGAGTGCTGACTTTCCTGATCGGCGCTTG
>NZ_JBATLB010000226.1:0-7058 GCF_049669965.1 Muriicola sp.
AAACTGTTGTAAATGATGGTCCAAATGTTTGTATTGCATTGCACCCCATTGGTCATGTGTAAATACGCCAAAAAGCGGGTGGGGATTCCATGTGGTTCTATCTTTTAATTGATAAAAGTCGGTTACCATTTCTCGTAAAATAGCACGTTCACTCTCAAAATCCTTTTCTTCTTTGGCTTTTGCAAAAGAGGAGGTGGGTAGATTTTTTCGCCAGGGTTTCTCATTGTAAAGAGATTTTTTAAAGAACCACTTTATTAAAATATTCCCTGTTTTATTAGTGGGTTTGTTATGAATGGCAACCTTTAGGGGTATCTGGCAATGCCAAACCATTTGCCCAACGGTCATTTTCCCCCAGTTCCCGGTATCAGATTCCTTTAAAGTATTGATCCTTTCCAGAATCTCATCATAATTGGCCTTTTCAAATAACGATTTCATCGACTTCTGAATTTACATAAGAAATGTACATTAAAAATTTTAGTTGTTTATCTTTAGACATGCAAAAAAAGAGGACTTCCTTTTCCATTAAGTCGTGGGCCGATGATGACAAGCCTCGTGAAAAACTGCTTCACAAAGGAAGGAGTGTACTTTCTGATGCGGAGTTATTGGCTATTTTGATAGGTTCTGGTAGCCGGGACGAAAGTGCCGTGAGTCTGGCCAAAAGGATCCTTAAAAGTGCAGATAACAACCTCAATGTTCTTGGAAAAATCTCGGTACGCCAACTCATGCAATTCAAGGGAATTGGGGAAGCCAAGGCGGTAGCCATTGCTGCTGCTTTGGAAGTAGGCAGAAGGAGAAGGGAAGGCGAAGATGCCCAGGTAACAAAGATTAGCAGTAGTGAAGATGCGTATACTGTCTTAAGGCCTGTTCTGGGGGAATTAGAGCATGAGGAATTCTGGATCATTTATCTAAATAATGCCAACACTGTTCTCCATAAATCTCAACTGAGCAAAGGAGGTATTACCGGCACATTGGTAGATAGCAGATTGGTTTTAAAAAAAGCGCTTGAACTCGGTGCTGTGGCCCTAATTCTGGCACATAATCATCCCTCCGGAAATCTTAAACCCAGTGAAGCCGATAAAAAAATAACGGTGAAACTACAGCTGGCCGCACAAGCGTTAGACATAAAAGTTTTGGATCATCTTATCATTTCTGAAAAGACCTTTTTCAGTTTTGCAGACCATCAAATATTATAAAGATGTTGTTGATCTATACCCATAAGATTACTCCCCGTTTCACCTATATCATGAAGCAGATCTTTCTAAGGATACTGGGAATTGAAGTAGGATTCACAACCAAGGTAGAAGATTTTATTAAGCATAGCGGCCCTAAGATCACCTATACAAAACAGCCTTTACAAAACGAGTTCTTTATAAGAAGTCACCCGTTGTTATTTGAACACGGCATTAATGATTTGCAGATAACCATGAGTGAATGGGGGGATACCCCCTGTTTTTTCCCTACCGGTGAACGAAGTAATGTTCCCTATGATATTTTTGCTGCCAGTTTTTACCTCTTGTCCAGATATGAAGAATATGTGCCGCACGTAAAAGATCTATTTGGCAGATTTCCCTACAAAGAAAGTATGGCGCATCAACACGGTTTTCTTCAACAACCTGTGGTAGATCTTTGGGCTCAGAAATTGGTACATCTTTTAAAAGAACGCTTCCCGACACTGGAACAAAAACCTAAATCGGTAAGATTCACTTCCATTATAGACGTTACAGTATCTCATAGTTTTGCACACCGGGGGCTTTTTCGAGGAAGTGTAGGGGTGTTTCTGGATCTGATAGGATTAAAATTCCGAAAAGTAATGCAACGCTTACTTGTTTTGAGTAAGTTCAGGAAGGATCCCTATGATAATTTTTCCGAACTGATAGCCCTTCATAAGAAACACGGTGTTTCCAGTATGTTCTTTTTTCAATATGCCCGTTACTCCAGATATGATAAAAATATTTCAACCGAGAATAACGCTTTTAAGCATTTGATAAAATCTGTAGCGGACTATAATAGTGTTTCATTGGCGGCTTCTTACAGTTCATTTTCCAATATGGATTTGCTAAAATTGGAGAAAGAAAACCTTACCAATGTCATTAATAAGGCGGTTACCTATGTCCGACTTCGATATAACAGGGTAGATATTCCTGAGACCTATCGCAATTTGGTGGGTGCTGAGTTTACGGATGACTTCAGTATGGGATTTACCCATGAAACAGGTTTTAAAGCAGGTACCTGTACGTCCTTTTACTTCTACGATATACCCCTGGAAATTCAACAACCCATAAAGATCCATCCTTTTGCCATGCACGATTATGCCTTGTTGAAATATGAGAGCGAAGAAGAGATCTTTAAGGAGTTAGACCAACTTTATGAACAAGTAAAACAGGTTAATGGACATTTTATGACAGTGTTTTCGAATGAACTTTTGGGTTCCGAACAAAAATTAAACTGGATTGAGCTTTATGACAAAATCGTAGCACGTTACCATGTATAGAGAACTTGTTACCGATGTATTTTTTGATCTGGATCATACCCTGTGGGATTTTGAAAAAAATTCAGCGCTTACCTTCCAAAAGATCTTTGAAGAGCACAATGTACGTGTAGAATTAGAAGATTTTTTAAGGGAATATGTTCCTGTCAACCTGGCTTTTTGGAAATTATACAGGGAGAATAAAATTCAAAAAGAGGCCCTGCGCTATTTAAGGCTTAGAAAGGTATTTGATTCTCTAAAATACCCTATCGACGATCTTCTTATTACCTTGCTGGCGGATGCCTACATTGAACACCTGTCTACCTATGACCACCTATTGCCCTATTCCAGGGAAATCCTCAATTATTTGAAACCCACGTACAGGATGCATATCATTACGAATGGGTTTGAGGAAATACAGGCAAAGAAACTTAGAAACTCAAATATTCATGGGTATTTTGAGCAGGTGATCAATTCAGAAATGGCCGGCGTAAAGAAACCCGATCCGTTTATATTCCAACTTGCATTAGAAAGAACAGGAGTTCTTCCAAACAGGGCCCTTATGATAGGCGATAATCTGGAAGCAGACATTATTGGGGCACGCGCTGTAGGATTTCATACCATCCATCTAAATGTTCATAAAGATCCACTACATAAGCACGGGGAAATCATTGATGATCTTCGTGAAATAAAATTGTATTTATAAAGTTATATAGGATATAGCGGTTTGGCTTAAAAGCTGTTTTTCATGCTTTTACCCAAACAATGTATGCGAGATGAAAAAATTATTCTTTATATTTTTTGTTTGCTTCTTTGTGCTTTCATCCTGTGTGGAAGAACAAAATTTTGATCAGTTCGATGACCTGGCGATCATTCCGACCATAGAAGCCAGTATTTTGTATGTGGAAAGTCCGGAAAGTGTAATCAATGATGCGACAGGTGCCGTGTGGTACACTCAGACGTTCAATTTTGATGCCTTTAACGAGAATTTCTTCGCAGAAAACGTTTTGGACGGAGTCATTATCTATGAGCTTGAAAACACTACCAGCAAAGAGTTAGAAGTCATATTAGAATATTTGGATGAGGCAGGGAATGTGCTGGATACGGAAACCTTTAACATAGACCCCGCTCCAACGGCTGTACTAAGGCGAGAAACAAACTATGGTACACCAACAGGACGCAGTTTAGACATACTTCGCAACACTTCGCAGATCCGTGTAAATGCCAGTAATCTTGGTGATACCACCAGTACTTCATCCTTACAGGATCCCAAGATTATATTTAGATCTAGTGGTAAATTCAGGGTAGAACTAAAATGAGAGAACGGTTACTTCTTATGTTAGCCGTGCTTTTTGGTATTGCGCCCCTTTTCTCTCAGAATAAGGAGTTGCTCTATGATTTTACAGAGATTCCTCAGGCCATTTTATTAAATCCCGGAATGAATACCTCTTTTTCCTGGTATGCAGGAATACCACTCGCTTCAGGTATCTATGGACAAGCCGGGACCAGCGGTATCACAGTAAACTCCTTATTCGCAAATGATGGGCTGGATGTAAATGATAAGGTTCGTGCCAGGGCACTCAATGGGATGAGCAAAAGAGATGAGTTTGGGGCAACCCTCCAAATAGACCTGCTTCATGGGGGGTATAGAAGTAAAAAGAATCCGAAACAATTTTATTCCTTTGGGGTTTATTTTGAATCGAATACCATTCTTTATTGGCCACAGGATCTGGCCTATCTTGCTTTTGACGGAAATGCAGATCAACTGGGAAGACGATTCGATCTGGGGCATTTAAAAACCAGGGGAGAGGGTCTTACCGTTTTTCACTTTGGTATAAATAGGGAAATTGATAGAAAATTAACGGTAGGGGCCAGGGGCAAGATCTATTCCGGGATCTACGATTTTCATTCTTCCGGGAATACAGGCTATTTTGTTACCAATGAAGGGCAGAATAACCTGCTGTCTAATACCCTGGTTGCCGATATGCAACTAAGGACCTCAGGGTTTGAGGAGATCAGGGCAATTTTGGATAATGAGATATCAGGAAGTGTCGCCAATGTGATCACCAAAAGAGCCCTTTTGGGAGGAGATCTGGGGTTGGGAATAGATCTGGGGTTTACCTACAATTTAAATCAACGAACCGTAATTACAGGTAGTCTGCTAGATCTGGGATTTGTTTACCACGCCGGGGATGTTAAAGGATATTCCTTGCAGGGAAGTGCCACTACTGAAGGTGTAGAGATCATCTTACCGGATGCCTTTAGTGATCCGAACGCCGATTTTTGGCAAGATCTTGTAGATGAAATTGAAGGCTTATTGCCTTTCGAAGACAACAACAGTAGCTATATAACATTTAGGCCCACTCAGCTATATGGCTCCATCCGCTATAATTTTGGAGAGCCTGTGAATGGAGATCTGGATTGTGATTGTGATATAGGGGTAACAGATGCCAACACTCGCTTCCAATACCGAAATGCCCTTGGAGGTCAGCTTCATATGATCAACAGGCCACGAGGACCGCAAGCAGCCCTGACAGCCTTTTATCTAAGGCGCGTTGGTAACTTCATGGCAGTGAAGACCACCTATACGGTAGACAAATTCTCTATGAGCAACATCGGACTTGGAGTTAATTTTCAATTGGGTCCGGTAAATTTATATGCAATGGCCAATAACTTACTGGGATACCAAAACCTGGCAGATAGCCACTACGCATCTTTTCAGATAGGATTAAATATCCTATCTTGGGGCTCCAATAGATAATAAATTTAACATGAAATATCTCTGCCTTTTTCTTTGCCTTGTGATGGGTTACAGCGCCCATGCACAAGCCGTCTTAAATGAGTTTAAATACGTCATTGTTCCTAAGAAATTTGAGAGATTCCGCAGCGAAAATCTTTACCAAAGCAGTACACTTGTTAAATATTACCTTGAAAACCAGGGGTTCAACGCCTTGTATGAAGACGCTTTGCCGCAGGACCTGGTGGCAGACCGCTGTCTTGGCCTGGTTACTTCCCTGGAAGTGAATTCTTCGTTGTTCACCACCAAGGTAGCCGTGGTGTTTAAAGACTGTCAAGGGATAGAACAGTATAGGACGCAGTTTGGGAAAAGTAAGGCAAAAGAATACAAAGATGCCTATAGAGAATCAATTGCTGATGCGTTTCAGTCCTTAAAAACCTTCAAACACTCCTACAAGCCTAAAGGTAATAGCAAAGAGACCGTTGTTTTGAATTTCAGGGACGATGTAAAAGAATTGCCCGCGGTTGTTACCAAACCAAAAGAACAAACTATCCCAGTGCAGACGGCTGATTCAGAAATTCAAAGGGGGGAAGATAAGGATAAGGAAAAGATGCCGTCCTTAACGGAGCCTACGGAGGTTATGGAGGCGATCTCGATCGAAGATGCTATTTCTGAGGTAACTGAGCCGGCCGCTTCTGAAGTTAGAACCCTGTACGCCCAAAAAACGGAAACAGGATTTCAATTGGTAGATACAGTACCTAGTATACAGTTTTATGTAAAAGAAACTTCACTCCCAACAGTTTTCATGGCGGAAAGGAAAGGGCAACAGGGCTTGATCTATAAAAGCGATGAACAGTGGATCTTCGAATATTACGAAGGGAATGATAGATTACAAGAAGTACTTCAAATTAAATTTTAAAGGTTGTATTTATCCTTCCATCTGTTTAACAAAAATTCTTTGATGGCTTTTTCCCTTGTATTTTCTCCCGGCTTGTAAAAGGCGGTGCCTGCGATAGACTCCGGTAAAAATTCTTCTTCAATAAAATTATGGGTGTAGTCGTGCGCATATTTATAGCCTTCGCCATAGCCCAGCTCTTTCATGAGCTTGGTGGGTGCATTTCGAAGTGCAATGGGCACAGATAGGTCGCCGTGCTCACGAACGGCTTGCTGCGCCTGCTTAATAGCTAAATAACTGGCATTGCTTTTAGGACTGGTGGCGAGATAAATAGCACATTGACTTAGGAGGATTCGAGCCTCCGGATACCCAATAGTGGTTACGGCCTGAAAAGTGTTATTGGCTACCACCAGGGCAGTAGGGTTTGCCAAGCCTATATCTTCTGAGGCCGATATCAAAAGTCTTCTGGCTATAAATTTTACATCCTCACCACCTTCTATCATTCTTGCTAACCAATAAACGGCGCCCTGGGGATCACTGCCTCGAATAGATTTAATAAAGGCCGAAATGATGTCGTAGTGTTGCTCGCCGGTTTTGTCATAGAGGACAGTGTTTTTCTGAACCTTGGTCATTACAAGATCATTGGTGATGGTGATTTTACCGGTGGCTTCTGAATTGATCACCAATTCAAAAATATTCAGCAATTTTCGTGCGTCCCCACCAGATAGACGCAATAAGGCCTCCGTTTCTTTCAACACAATTTCTTTTTCCCGGAGAAGGCCGTCTTCTTTTATGGCGCGGTTGAGAAGTGTTTCAAGGTCTTCTTTCCCAAAGGAGTTTAAGATGTACACCTGGCACCTGGATAGGAGGGCGGGGATCACTTCAAAACTTGGATTTTCAGTAGTTGCCCCTCTAAGCGTGATCCAGCCTTTTTCGACTGCCCCGAGCAGTGAATCTTG
>NZ_JBATLB010000227.1:0-5374 GCF_049669965.1 Muriicola sp.
GTTTTAAAATTATATTCAGGATTCCGGCAGTTCCTTCAGCATCGTACCTTGCGGAAGGATTCGTAATAACTTCTACGCGCTCAATGGATTCCGCTGGCAATTGCTGCAGTGCCTGAGGGCTTAACCCCGACAGGGCTGAGGGTTTGCCATTGATCAAAATCCGTACACTTTCATTACCACGCAGACTAATATTACCCTCCACATCTACGGTCACTGAAGGTACATTATCCAGAACGTCTGTTACGGACCCCCCTCTAACGGTAAGATCCTGCCCAACATTGTATACTTTTTTATCTAATCGTAATTCTACTGTGGTGCGTTCTCCAACCACTACTACATCTGCTAATTGTTGTGCGTCTATTTCCAGTTGGATCGTACCCAGGTCAACAGAATTTCGGTAGGTCTGGGCTTTCAGGGAGAAAGTTTTGTAAGACAGGTATTCAACACGGACGTTGTATTGCCCTGGCATTGTTTCCACAGCAAATTTACCATCTAATCCGGAAATCCCCCCGGTCACCATTTCTGGTTTTTGGACACTCTGTAAAACCAAGGTGGCGTATTCTAAGGGTTGACCTGTATCCTTATCGTAAACAGTACCAGAGATTGTAATAGGAGTTGTAGATTGGCCAGATGGTCTTTGAGAAAAGGACATGAAAAAAGCCATTAAGAATAATGGCAGGACTATATAGTTTTTCATTTAGGGTCTGATTTCTTTTTTTTCTTTTTAACCTTTTTTCCGCCGTTTTCTCTATATTCTAACAGCGCTTTGTATTTTTCTTCAGGCAAGCTGATCTTTAATTCCTCATCTTGCTTTATATTGATATTTTCGAAAACTTCCCTGGTTTTTTCGGGACCCAAATTTAGAATCTGTGCTTCAATACGCTGTTGGACGTATTTAGTAAGAATAGTAGTAAGAATTGCTTGTTCAAATTCATTGAGGTCTATAGCCTTGATGATCTTTGGCATTTCTGCGGCAACCATTTCATCTGCGGTCAATGGTTCTGCCTTTTCTCTTGGCTCTTGAGTCTGTGGGGCAAGTCTTCTTCTACCTCTTGCTCCATAGGTATTGGCATATTGCGCCTGAACTACTGGGACCATTCCAAAAAATAGAATGACAAAAACAAAAACGTTAAGTAATTTTTTCATGAGATTTGATTCAAAAGTAAACCGAAGGAAAAGGGTGCTCGGTTAAATGTTTGTTAAAAGACCTGTTCACGCTGAACATTTCTGAAAAGATTAAGAAAAATTATTAAAATATTAAGAATAATAGATTTAATCTATTAGCAACTGTGAGATCTTTTCCGGCGGCCTGCCTATGACCGCTTTTCCGTTAAGGACCACTATAGGCCTTTCGATAAGTTTTGGATGGGCGCACATTGCCTCCAGGATCATATCTTTGGTGAGATCTTTTCCTTTGAACTCAGATTTCCAGATGGCTTCCTGGGTCCTAACGAGCTCAATGGGTTCAATACCCAATTGGGTAATGAGTTGTTTTAATTCCTTTTTGTCCGGAACTTCATTCAGATAATATACTATGTCAAAGGCTTTGCCACTCGCTTCCAAAAGGGCAAGACCTTCTCTAGATTTTCTACATCTGGGATTGTGATATATTTTAAGCATCAATTAGTTTTCTTGTTGTTGCCCCATCATCATTAGGTACGCTTTTAAAAAGTTATCGAGGTCGCCGTCCATTACTGCATCTACATTCCCGGTTTCCTCTCCTGTTCTAACATCCTTAACCAGTTTGTAAGGGTGCATCACGTAATTCCTGATTTGGGAACCCCATTCTATTTTCATTTTGGAGGATTCAATTTCTGCCCTTGCTTCCTGTTTTTTGCGCAGTTCTATTTCATACAACTGCGATTTAAGCATTTTAAGAGCCGTTGCCCTATTGTCGTGCTGCGATCTGGAATCTGAACAGGAGATCTGGATCCCGCTGGGTTTATGTACCAGTTGTACTTTAGTTTCCACCTTGTTTACGTTCTGTCCTCCGGCGCCACTAGAACGAGCTGTTGTGATCTCAATATCTGCAGGATTAACTTCTATCTCTATACTGTCATCTACTAAAGGATACACATAAACAGAAGCAAAGGAAGTGTGGCGCTTTGCATTGCTATCGAACGGAGAAATACGTACCAGCCTGTGTACTCCATTCTCTCCTTTTAACCATCCAAAAGCGTATTCCCCGTCAATTTCCAGGGTAACGGTTTTGATACCGGCTACATCGCCCTCCTGATAGTTTAACTCTTTTATCTTAAACCCGTTTTTTTCACTCCACATCAGATACATCCGCATCAGCATAGAGGCCCAATCGCAGCTTTCCGTACCTCCGGCTCCCGCCGTGATCTGCAAAATAGCTGTCATATCATCGCCTTCCTCAGAAAGCATGTTCTTAAATTCGAGTTTCTCTACCCTTTTTAAAGCCTTCTGATATTGCGCATCAACTTCCGTAGCGGAAATGTCGCCCTCCTTGTAAAATTCCAGTAATACTTCCAGTTCATTTGCCAATACCAGGGCATCGTCGTAGTCTTCTACCCATTTTTTCTTGGATTGAAGTAGACGCATTTGCTCCTGGGCCTCTTGTGGATGATCCCAGAAATTTGGAGCCAGTGTTTTTTCTTCCTCGTTCTCTATTTCTATTAGCTTGGCATCTATGTCAAAGATACCTCCTTAACGCACCAAGGCGCTCTATAAGATCCTTTTGTTGATCTGTTGTAGTCATTGTCTTAAATTTTCATTCAAAAATACCACTCTTTTGCGGAGAACTGAATAGTTTAAAAGCGATTTTATTGCTGTTGTTGTCCGTGTACCTGCACACTGTGGTTGGTGGTATTACCCCCTTTAGAATACAAAATACCCTTTAAAGGCGAGCAATCCGAATAATCCTTCCCGTGTGCCACTTTAATATGATTCTCATTGGCAATTAAATTATTGGTAGGATCAAAGCCTACCCAGCCTATTTCTTCAATGTAGGCTTCTGTCCATGCATGCATTTGAGAATCCCCAAAATAGCCATTTCCCTGATGTAAATATCCGGATACATACCGACATGGTATACCGTGCTGTCTGGCAATAGCACAAAACAAATGGGCAAAATCCTGACAAACCCCTTTCCTGTGCTCCAGCATCTCATCCAAGGTGGTGTTTACATCTGTGGCTCCCGGAGTATAGAATATCTTTTCAAAGACCCAGGTGTTTAAGGCCTGAAGATTTTCAAATACAAACTTATCGTGTTTATAGTCAAAAAACTGACTGTGATGTTCTAATAAAGAAGTTAAGGGTGTTTTACGCAAAAAGGGTTCATGTTCTACGCGGAATTGCAGTTGTTGATATTTTGAATACTCCTCGGCCTGATCGTATGGGAATATAAAATCGAAAGGATTTGTCTGTTCCTTAAGCAATTTAAAACTCGCCTCGAAGGAGATGGCTTTAAAGGGCGACTTTGCGAGGATGCGAATGGTTTTGAAGCCATAGGCATTGGTTGAGAACTCATGAGGAAAATCCATTGAATTTTTAAAGGATATGGACTCCAATTGTTGGTTGGGGTTTTCATGAGGGGTAATGAGGAATTGCCACCGTGCTTCCTTAACAGGATGGTCGTACACATTCTCTGCTTTGTATACAATGGTATATTCTAGCGACA
This sequence comes from Muriicola sp., assembly GCF_049669965.1. NCBI lineage: Bacteria > Pseudomonadati > Bacteroidota > Flavobacteriia > Flavobacteriales > Flavobacteriaceae > Muriicola > Muriicola sp. The sequence goes on from NZ_JBATLB010000227.1 coordinate 3,644, forward strand.
TAAATTTTGTGGGGGCTAAAGAAGACTAGCCCATTTACTAATGAAAGAATTCATTTTCCATTTTTGTGCCAATATCGGCTAAATTCTTTAACATGGCTTCAATGAATTCCTTGATATTGCCTTCTATCTCTTCAATGTACTTATATTGATATTCAGAACGTACCCGGCCAACCAAAAAGGCAGTTGAATCTTTATTATAGCGGAAAGAATTATCCAGCACCCGGATATGTGTATAGATCTGATTCAGACTATTCATCATAGACCTGGGACAATTGGGATTTAGTATCAGAAATTCCAGGGTAGTTAGACTGGTTGGCGTCTTTTTGTAAAATCTGCGCATCATATCGTACGACTCAACACACTTCAGCAGGGTGGTCCACTCAAAACTCTTGCTGAACTTTTCGCCATAACTCCCCTGGGCATTCAGCGCATCGTAGTATTTGGCGTTGATGATACGGATTAGCTGATTAGCCCTTTCTAAATTAACACCCAGCATAATGATGGCATAAACCTCGTCGTGCAATAAGGTACTCCGTATTCTTCCTCGTAAAATTGAAGACATTTCTATGATGTTGATCGAAAAATCGTAGAGCCCCTTTTTTAAAAAGTGCTGCTCGGGATATTTCAGAACAAAATGGTAGAACTTGTTAATAGACTCATATAGGTCCGTGGATATAAGATCGCGGGCGCTGTTGGCGTTTTCCCGTGCGTATTTCACATTGCTTAAAATAGAGAAGGGGTGTGCCGGATCTAAAGCGAGCTTATAAAGCACTTCTTCTTCATTCAGCATCTCACCTTCAGCTTTTGTTTGGTCGCCTATCATTCTCAGCATGGAGTTCAAGACAAATTGTCTGGATCTGGAGAGTTCATTGGGGGCATCCAGTGAAGCAAAGTAATTTACATGCATGTATCGCGCAATATGTTCAGAACGTTCAATATAACGCCCCATCCAAAAAAGGTTGTTGGCAACTCTTGCTAGCATATTGATATTATTTTAATACCCAGGTGTCTTTAGATCCTCCACCTTGAGAAGAATTAACGATAAGATTTCCTTTTTTCAACGCCACTCTGGTTAACCCGCCTTTTAGGACAAAATCCCTGTCCTTGCCCAAAATGGTAAACGTCCTGAGATCTACATGGCGTTGCTCAAATGAATTGGTTTCATCTATGTACGTTGGATGAACGGATAAAGACATTATAGGCTGCGCAACGTATTTTCTGGGGTTTTCCTTTATTTGTTTCTTTACGATAGTGATTTCCTCTTTAGTAAGCCTGTTTCCAATGGAAATACCGTACCCGCCTGCCTCATCTACAGGTTTGATAACCAACTCATGAACGTGATCCAATACATAAGCCAATTCTTCGGCCCTACTGCAATGATAGGTATGCACATTGTTTAATATGGGTGTTTCATCCAGATAATATTTAATGATCTCGGGCATATAGGTATACACTGCCTTATCATCTGCCACACCTGTACCAGGTGCATTTGCCAGGGTAACGTTCCCTTTCTTATAAGCGGCAAATAACCCGGGCACTCCAAGGGCAGTGTCTGGCCTGAATTCTAAGGGATCTAAAAACTGGTCATCTATACGCCTGTAGATGATGTCTACTTTTTGAGGCCCCTTAATGGTTCTCATATACACAAAATCGTTCTCCACAAAGAGATCGCGGCCTTCAACTAGTTCAACCCCCATGGTTTTGGCCAGGTACGAATGTTCGTAAAAAGCC
>NZ_JBATLB010000228.1:0-8267 GCF_049669965.1 Muriicola sp.
ACAATGACCCGCTCGCTTCTATTAGCAATTGCCCAGGCAGTGAAAAACACCAATTTTGTGCGGTTGGTCAACAGATCATAATTGATCTTATCTGGTGTATCCCCAGGTCGGTGATAGTCATCATGCGTTCCATTAAAATAGAAAATGATCGGAATGTTGTTCTTTGCAAAGTTGTAATGATCACTTCGATAATAAAAACGATTAGGATCGTTCTCGTCGTTATACGTATAATCTAATTCTATGTTGGTATATTTCTTATTGACATCCTCCGATAAAACATGAAGTTCAGAGCTAAGCTTATCAGACCCAATTAGGTAAACATAGTTCCTGTCGCCTTCCCTTTTTGGATCTATCCTTCCGATCATGTCTATATTGAGATTGGCCACTGTTTGCTCTAAAGGAAATACTGGATCAAAATCTGTGTAATATCTGGAGCCAAGCAGACCTTTTTCCTCTCCGGTGACGTGCAGAAAAACAATCGATCTTTTTGGTCGCTTGCCAGCTTTTGTAGCCAATTGAAAGGCTTCTGCAATTTCCAATAAGGCAACTGTACCGGAGCCATCATCATCTGCCCCATTATTTATACTGCCATCACCAGAGATCCCAATATGATCTAAGTGTGAAGAGATCACCAGATATTCATCTGGTTTTTCAGAACCTTTTATGAAAGCAACCACATTTTCTGTATCAACAGGATCATTGGTGCTTTTAATAGATGCGCTAATGTCTGTATTGCGAACTACTGAACTTTTCAATTCGTTTATTTCCGGTAAAATTTCTTTTGCCATATTCTCACTGATCAAAATAAGAGATGGGGTTTTGCCATCGTCTTTAAAGCTAATTCGCCCCTGATCATTGCGCTTCATACGCCTATAGTACCCTTCATATCTTTTGTAATTATCAGGATCTATATAGAAGAGGGCCTTTGCTCCTTTTGCTTTGGCCACCTCTAATCGTTTTCCGGGAGCCTCAGACATATTACTCCATGAAGAAGGTTGCTCTGATCCTGTAATTATATAAGTACCATCTTCTTTGACAGGTTCCCCGTACTTAACCAAAACCAATTTTCCTCGCACATCCAGGTCCTGAAAATCTGAATAATTATCATCCTCTATCCCAAAACCTGCATAGACTACGTCGTTATACGTTCCTTCGAGGGCATTGAAGGTGATAAAATCTTCCCCGGTGTTGTAGGTTTTCCCATTTATATTCAGGGAGCCTTTTGGGAGTTTAGCCATCTCCAGGGGCACCTCTTGAAAATAGTTTCCATCTGACTTTGCCGCAGGGATCCCAAGATCTATATAATTCTTTCGGATATATTCTACAGCCTTCTTTTGGCCTGCAGTACCTGTTTCCCGACCTTCAAATTCATCTGATGCATAGGTATACAGATGATCTTTTAACTCTTGTTCGGTGATGGTAGCGGCATACGCGGTTGGGTCCAATGGGTCCCCTCCTGTTGCATTTTCAGCTGTTGTTTTTTGGGTAGAAGTGCACCCCGCCATCAGAAGAAGGCCAATCAAATAAAAATTCTTTATCATAACAATATGCATATTTTCTAAGCGGCTCAAAAATAAGGAAAACAAAATGAATCCTTATTAAAACCATCCTAAAAAGAATATGCCACACCTAGTGTATTGGGCAATAAATCAAGGTTATAGATAAATTATCTGGCCTGTGTATTCTCACTTGGGTTTCCTTGTGTTTAAAAAGAAAGAAATGTACTTTGCATGTCAAAGTAAACACCTATGAATATACGTTGGGAAGGCGTTATGCCTGCGGTTACCACCAAGTTCACGAAGTTAGATACCTTGGACCTTCAGATGTTTGAAAAAAATTTGAAAGCGCAAATGGATGCAGGGGTTCACGGTATTATATTAGGAGGTACCCTGGGGGAAGCCAGTACCCTGGAAGAAGATGAAAAGGTACAACTGATTAAAACTACCGTAAACCTTGTTAGTCAAAAAATCCCGGTCATCGTAAATATAGCTGAACAGTCTACAAAAGGTGCCTTAAAGGCTGCAGAAAGAGCAGAAAAATACGGAGCGCAAGGTTTGATGATGTTGCCACCCATGCGTTACAAAGCTAATGCACACGAAACAGTGGTTTATTTTTCCGAAGTGGCTAAGCACAGCAAGCTCCCCATTATGGTCTATAATAATCCCGTAGATTATGGTATTGAGGTTACCCTGGATATGTTCGAAGAATTACTTTCTTTTTCGACAATTCAGGCAGTAAAAGAATCAACCCGTGACATTACCAACATCACCCGAATACGCAATAGGTTTGGAGATCGGTTGAAAATACTCTGTGGTGTAGATACCCTGGCACTTGAGAGTCTTTTAGCAGGTGCAGATGGATGGGTGGCAGGCCTCGTATGTGCATTTCCCAGAGAGACGGTTGCCATCTATGAACTTGCAAAAGCAGGGAAAATCCAGGAGGCACTTGCAATTTACAGATGGTTTATGCCTCTTTTGGAACTCGACATTAATCCTCAATTGGTCCAAAATATAAAGATGGCCGAAGTGGCTACAGGTCTTGGAACCGAACATGTACGCCCTCCGCGTTTACCCCTTCAGGGAGCAGAAAGGAAGCGGGTAAAAGACATTATAGACAGGAGTATTACCAACAGGCCAATGCTTCCTTCATACAAGAAATAAAAAATATAAGGCAAAGATGTTAGACGGAAAGAATATTATTGGGTACAACAGATCAAAAAGGGGAAGCCATACTTTTAAGACCTTCAACCCAATCCTGAATATTGAGAATAAAACCCAATTTTACGAGGCTTCTGCTGAGGAAATAGAAGAAGCTCTTACTTTGGCACAACAGGCATCGACGTTTTACGCCGATACCAGCTATAGCCACCGAGCCAACTTCCTTAATGCTATCGCCGATGCGATCATGGCTTTAGATCAGGACCTTATTGAGCTTTATTGCTCAGAAACAGGCTTGCCGGAAGGGAGGGCTAAAGGGGAGCGCAGCAGAACAGTGAATCAGTTGCGTATGTTTGCCCGCATGCTGGAGGAAGGGTCTTTTGTGGAAGCCAGCATAGATACTGCGCAGCCAGATAGGCAGCCAAGCCCAAAGGTAGATCTCCGCAAAATAATGATTCCACTAGGACCCATTGCAGTTTTTGGAGCCAGTAATTTTCCACTGGCGTATTCCTCCGCAGGGGGCGATACCGCAAGCGCCTTAGCTGCGGGATGCCCGGTGATCGTAAAAGGCCACCCTATGCACGCCGGAACCGGTAGTTTGGTGTCCTCCGCCATTGTAAAGGCGGCTAAAGAAACTTCCATGCCAGAGGGAGTATTTTCCCATCTCAACAGTAGCGGACACAAAGTAGGGGAGGCCTTGCTTAAAAGCCCTCATCTGAAAGCAGTAGGATTTACCGGGAGTATTAGTGGAGGACGGGCTCTTTTTGATCTTGCCGCCAAAAGAAAAGAACCTATACCGGTGTTTGCGGAAATGGGAAGTGTGAATCCGGTGGTGTTATTACCTGAAATACTCAGATCATCAAGTGAAGAATGGGCCAAAACTGTTGCCCAATCGGTTACCCTGGGTAGCGGGCAATTTTGTACCAATCCCGGTATATTAATGGGTATTAAAAATCCAGATCTTGATCATTTCGCTGAGATCCTGGCCCGGGAAATTAACCAGGTTTCACCCGCTAGTATGTTACATCCTGTGATTGCGGAAAAGTATGATACTGGCAGAGCCAACATGCAACAACAGAAAGGTACTACATTCGTAGCAGGAGCTACAGAAAAAAGCATACCCAATGCGGGCAGACCGGTTATTTTGAAAGTCAGTGCGGCTGAATTCAGAGAAAATCCTAAACTCCACCAGGAAGTATTCGGACCTTTTTCCCTTCTGGTAGAGTGTTTAAACATAGAAGATTTGGAAAGATCTGTGGCCCTGCTCGAAGGGCAGTTAACCGCATCGGTAATAGGGACCAATGAAGAATTACGAGGGTACGATCGTCTATTGAAAATAGCAGAAGGAAAGGTAGGCCGACTTATTTTTAACGGAGTGCCCACAGGGGTGGAAGTATGTGCTTCCATGCATCATGGCGGACCTTACCCGTCTACCACGGATAGCAGGTTTACTGCTGTTGGGGACGATGCCATAAAAAGATGGCTGAGACCAGTATGTTATCAGAATTGCCCGGATGAATTGCTGCCTGCGGCCTTGAAAAACAACAATCCATTAAATCTTTTAAGAAGGATAGACGGAAAACTTACCAGTACTAAATTGTAGGTACCCTATGGCTCAACATACCTTTTATTGCGTAGATGGTCATACCTGCGGCAATCCTGTTCGATTGGTAGTCAAGGGTGGCCCTTTATTACAAGGGAATTCCATGAGTGAAAAACGACAGCATTTTCTTAAGGAGTACGATTGGATACGAAAGGGTCTTATGTTTGAACCCAGAGGACATGATATGATGAGTGGCAGTATTTTGTATCCACCTTCTGATGCTGCAAACGACTTTGGAATTCTTTTTATCGAAACCAGTGGTTGCCTACCTATGTGTGGTCATGGCTCCATAGGAACCATTACCATGGCCTTGGAAGAGAAGATCATTATTCCAAAAAAGGAGGGTAGTATTCGTATGGAGACTCCGGCCGGACTTATCACGGCAACCTACGAGATGGAACGGGGTAAAGTAAATTGGGTACGGCTGCGGAATGTACCTTCCTACCTGGCTGCCCAGGAGATAGAGGTAACTTGTCCTGTCATAGGTCCCCTTACATTCGATGTGGCCTACGGCGGAAATTTTTATGCTATCCTGGATCCACAAAAAAACTTTTCGGGCCTGGAGCATTTTAGTGCGGGTAAGCTAATACAGATCAGTCCGGAGATCCGCAGGCGGATCAATGAAAAATACCCGGAGATGTTTATTCACCCCGAGAATGAAACTATCCGAGATGTTAGTCATTTATTGTGGACCGGCAATTCCATCCATACCGAATCAACGGCAAGAAATGCGGTGTTCTATGGGGATAAGGCAATTGACAGGTCGCCCTGTGGCACAGGTACTTCTGCCCGTATGGCGCAATGGTATTCCCAGGGAAAATTAAAGGTGGGAGATCCCTTTATACATGAGAGTATCATCGGCTCCCAATTTACCGGAAGTATAGAAGGCGTCACCACAGTGGGAGGAAAGGATGCCATTATACCGGGAATCCAGGGTTGGGCAAGACAGTATGGCTACAACCGGATTACCATCGATGAAGATGATCCTTTTGCATACGGATTCCAGGTTCTCTAAGGTTTCTTATCCTATGACCGGTCTTTCTGTGCCCATAAAGGGTTGATCGTAATACCGTACACCTTTAGCTTTGTACAAGGCATTTGCCAGGGCACCGATGGCCGGTGGAAGTCCGGGTTCTCCAAGACCGGTAGGAGCTATCTCATTTTCCACAAAGAAAACTTCAATTTCCCTTGGCGCCTGTGAATGGCGTATCAATTGGTATTTGTCGAAATTCATTTGCTTTGGTGAACCATTTTCAAAGGTTAGCTGACTGTACATTCCATGACCAATTCCATCAATGACCCCACCTTCTATCATGTTCTTCGCCGCATCTTTATTGACCACAATGCCGCAATCTACGGCACACCATACTTTCTGAACAACGGGCTGCCCATTCTCCATGATCATATCGAACACTTCCGCCACATAGGTAGAATGACAGAAATAGGCGGCTACGCCACGATGTACATTGGGCATAGGATTTCCCCAATTGGCTTTTTCCTTCACCAGTTTTAGGACACCTGCATAGCGTTCCGCTTCATATTCGTGTTCCCCGCCAACAGGATCGTTGATGGCGCGATCGAACAGTTCCAAACGGAAATCTATTGGATCCTTGCCTGCCAATTCCGCAACTTCATCTAAAAAAGATTGTTCTGCTCCTGCTGTAAAATTAGACCTTGGAGCACGCCACGCCCCGGTAGTGATATTGGTATCTGCCTTTATTTTCTCTGCCGAATAATTATCCACCGTCCCGGCCGGGAATCTGTTGGGAAATACAGGACCATCGGGTAGCCCTGCACCTTTGACGGTAAAGGCAATGAGCTTATTGTTTTCATCCAGACCCGCCTTATAAGTAGATTTATAAGTAGGGCGATAGGTACCCTGTGACATGTCATCTTCTCTCGTATAAATTAGTTGTACCGGGCCGCCTATTTTTTTTGAAATAGCTGCTGCTTCCAAACCAAAATGCACATAGAGTCTTCGGCCAAAACCTCCGCCTATACGAGTCATATTCACTGTAATATTTTCTAGAGGAAGACCTAACAATTTGGCCACTGAGCCCTCAAGGGCTTCGGGAGTTTGCGTAGGTCCGACGAGTTCTGCTGAATCCTCTGTAACATTAGCAAAGAAATTCATGGGTTCTAAGGTATTATGTGCAATGAACGGAGCGGTATACGAGCGCTCTATGACCTTGGCAGCCTTTTTAAAGGCAGCTTCCGGGTTGCCGTCTCTTCTACTTTCTGTTACCTCTCCGGAGGCAAGCGCTCTATCTAATCGCTCTCGGTGAATGGTAGAACTTTCCAGGGTACCTGTGGTTTCCCAGTTTACCCTTAGAGCCTTTTTTGCTTGCATGAGTGGCCATGTAGTTTCGCCCACAATAGCGACCAGTTGCTTAAACCCTTTTTCATCAAACATTCCGGGTTCTTCAATAGAAGTATCTATGATAAATGCATCTTTTACTCCAGGCATACTTTTTATCTCTTCTTCATTGAAGTCCTTTACTTTCATCCCGAAGGCTGGAGGATGTTCTATCATAGCCAGTTTCATACCTTCCCTGTGGAAATCCCACCCGAATAAAGGTTTGCCAGTCACTATTTTCATCCCGTCTACATTCTTCTGACTCGTGCCTATTAGCTTAAAATCTTTCGGCTCTTTTAGTTCCAATTCTTCAGGAACTTCAATCCCTACTGCTTTTGAGGCTATCTCTCCATAGGTTATGGAGCGTTCTCCATTGGTCTCCTTGATGATGCCTTCACTGGCATTTAGTTCTGCCACTTGCAAGCCCCATTCTTTGGCGGCGGCTTCCATCAGCATTCGCTTTCCGGCTGCACCTGCCATGCGTAATGCATTCCAGCTGAGACGGATAGAAAGACTTCCTCCTGCAAATTGATTCTGGTAAAACCCTGTATTTAAAGGAGCCTGCTCTACGACTACATTTTCCCAGGGGACGTCAAGCTCTTCCGCCACGATCATGGGCATGGAGGTGCGTACGTTTTGGCCTATTTCCGGGTTAGGGGAATAGATGGTGACCATTCCGGTCTCACCTATCTTAATATAACCATTGATCTCGAACCATTCTTTCGGGATGGCCACGCCTGCCTGCAATTCGGGCGAATTTGGTTTACATGCGTTGAGCCAGCTAAAGCCTATGAGCATACCTCCGCCAGCAGCGGCCGATACTTTTATAAATGAACGTCTGTTATAGTGTGTTTTTATCTTTGTCATGATATTAATTTTTTAGGTGAGCTGGCAATTATGCGTTTTGAGAACTGGCTGCTGTTTTAATGGCCTTCTTTATTCTGGTATAGGTACCACATCGGCAAATGTTACCATTCATGGCGGCATCTATCTGTTCATCAGTTGGGTTCTCATTATTTTTTAGCAAGGCTGCTGCGTTCATAATTTGCCCTGCCTGGCAATATCCACATTGGGGTACATCGTGCTCTAACCAGGCTTGTTGAACGGGATGGTCACCGTTTTCAGACAACCCTTCAATGGTAGTTATGGCCTGGTTGCCAACAACAGATACAGGTAACTGGCAAGAGCGTACGGCCGCATCACCTAAGTGAATTGTGCATGTGCCACAGGCTGCAATACCGCATCCGTATTTGGTGCCAACTAACTGCATGTGGTCTCTTAATACCCAGAGAATAGGGGTAGACGGGTCTACATCTACTTCTGTTTCTTTACCGTTGATCCTAAGTTTAAAAATGGACATAATTATAAGGTATAAAGTTGAATTCTATGAAGATAATAAATTATTCAATAGGTGGCAGTCTGTGGAGCTAATTCAACAAAAGGATTTATTAACAAGCCAGGAGACGTACCAGTGGAAGCCTCGAATTCTTTATTTAGTAAAAAAGAAAGGGTTATTATTCCAAAAAAAATGCTTCTGAGAACGGAAAAAGCTTCTTATATTTGCTGCCGCTAAGGAGGAATGGCAGAGTGGTCGAATGCGGCAGTCTTGAAAACTGTTGAGGGTCACACCTCCGGGGGTTCGAATCCCTCT
>NZ_JBATLB010000229.1:0-3142 GCF_049669965.1 Muriicola sp.
GTCAATAGCCCTGGGATCCTCCATCAAATTAGGGACAAGACCAAAGAGCCATTTTTTCCAAATCATATGGCCTTCACGGTTTGCAATACCTTTGTCAAAATACTCAAATGCCAACTCCCATTCTCCAATTATCAAATAAACATCACCGAGAAACGAATTAGATTCTAATTCTTCAATGTTCTCAATATTTTTAATCTCTTCAATTGTTTCTCTCGCCTTGTCTGTATCTCCCATTACGCCATAAAGAGTTCCCAGGGACGATAAGGTATAAGGTATATTTTCCAGATTCACCGCTACTTGAACTTCATATAGTGCTTCTTCAAATTTACCCAATTTCAAATAAGCCATTCCTGCAAACAGGTGGCCTCCAAAAAAATCAGAATTCAATTCGATAAGCTGTTTAGAAAGCTCTAATGCTTTCTCTGCATATGCGGATATTAATGTAGGAATTATAGTAGCCATCCATAGATTCATTATTGAAAACGGATCCAACTCAATTGCTTTTTCGGCAAAGGCCATGGCTTGCTCGTTATCACCTGATAAGACTGCGCAAAAGCCTAACTGTATATACACCTCGGGAAGGTTTGGGTTTATAGCAAGGGCTTTTTTTAGTTCAACTCGCGCATCCCTTGCATTCCAGTCATAGTGTAATTTTTTACGCCCCAAATTAATGAGGCTTTCTGCAATCTGGTCATCTAATTCAATAGATTTTTTACCGGCTTGTAATGAGAGGGGCATGGCTTGTTTAGCCGGGATCCAATTCCAAAAAGACAAGGTGTGATAACAGTAAGAGATGCCCGCATACGCAATGGCGTAATTAGCATCCAAGGCAATAGCCTGGGTAAAATAATCAATGGCTTTTAGAAAACCTTCTCGAGTGTATTTATTGTAATGAAATTTGCCTTTGAGGTAGAGTTGGTAGGCTTCCAAATTGTCTGTATATTTTTTGAAGACCGCTTTTATTTCCGAACCAAATAATTTTATTTTAATGGCATCAAGGATTTCCTCAGAAATCTCATCCTGGATCTCAAAAATGTCTTTCAGTTCTCTATCAAATTTTTCGGAATAGATATGTGTACCATCTGCCACATTAATGAGTTGTGCGGTGATACGCAATTTATTTCCTGATTTCCTCACACTCCCTTCCAGAATATGACTTACTTTTAGTTCTCCCCCTATAAACCTTACATCCTGATTCTTTCCCTTAAAAGAAAAGGAAGAGGTTCTGGCTATCACTTTTAAATCTGGAACCTGAGCCAGCATGTTGATGATCTCCTCACTAATTCCGTCACTGAAATATTCCTGTTCCGGATCACTACTCATGTTTACGAAAGGTAATACTGCAATGCTTTTTTCAATTTCGGGCTCTGATAATTTTTCTACTTCAATGATTTCACTACCCGCAAATAATACCTGGTACATCCTCATTGGTTGAGGTACATTCTTTAAAAGCATTTCTTTAACGAATTGCGACTTAAATTCATTTTTGTTGGTAACATTGTGTTGTACTGTTTCTGAAATAAAAATACATCCGGGTTGTGCAGCCCCCTGAATGCGCGCGGCAATGTTGACGGCATCCCCAAACACATCATCATTTTCAAATAACACTTCGCCCTGATGTATCCCGATGCGCAATTGAAAATCCATGGCTGAATTACAAGCCTCCTGAATCTTAATTGCCGCGTTTACCGCATCCGAAACGGTATTAAAACTTGCCATGACCCCATCGCCGAGTTCTTTTATCCATCGACCATTGAATTCTTCAATGATTGGCTTTTGCAGTTTTCTATTCTGTTGTAGCAGCCTGAAGGCATTTTGTTCATCCTTACCCATTAAGGCCGTATACCCAACAATATCGGTAAACATAATAGCAGCAAGTTGGCGGGATTGTGACATGTGTATGAATATAAGTGTATTATTGAAACAACGCTTTAAATCATTTCAAAAATTAAGATCATAAGTACTAGATAGTTTTTCTCTCCGGGATGACTACCAATCAAAAATTCCCTAATCTGATTCAACACTTGCTTCCGGCACAGTATCATCAGTGAGCTTTTTACGAATCTTTCTGAAGAAATTGATCATTGAAGCAGGTATTCGTTAATTAAGCTATTTAAAGAATCCAGTTGCGCTTTTTCAAGGATGTACTTTTTATGCATGTTGTAGTGTATTATACTTATCCGATCTAAATAATTAGCCAGAAGTGGATCATTTAAAAACGCTTGTCTTTTAGATGGAATAATAGCTTCCCCTAGGGAATCCGTAATGTACTTCCTGGAATCTATAAAATTATTGAGGTAGTCCTGATATTGCAGGGCAAGGTATTCTGTTTCTGACTCAAATTTTCTAATCTGATGCATCCGTTCATTCCAGGAGGCGAGGTGCATACGAATCCGTTCTTCCTGTATAAGGCCCAAAGAACCTGTATTCATCAGTTCCTGTATACCACCATCATTGAGAGAGATTAAACTGTAATCACTGGCAGTGAACATCAATGAATCTAAAAATCGCCCTTTTAAAGGTGCGAAATTTTTATAAGCAAGAAGCAGAAGCAAAGTATCAGCACAAGAGGAAATGAGTTTTGCATCATCGATAACCCGGTTCAGCTCCTTTTGGGACAATAGGATACTCGATTTTATGCTGTTTAAATAGTATTTTTCTTTCTCTCTGTTTTTACGTTCCTCATTCCAATTGTTAATTTGAAGCGCTATCAGGATTCCAATAACTACCAAGACAATCTCCCCCATAGCATACAGAAGGTATTTTGTCACCTTGTTTTGACTAATGAGCTGCTCGCGAATGCGTCTAAAGTAATGTATCATGGAAGAGCAGTGGTTGGTTGTTCTTTCTAAGATAGCAATTTATTGGTCCTCAGCTAGAATTAATTCCTGAATACACTGTACAGACCGGCCTGGATATTACAATGATTCCTTCAACCCCTCAATCAATTGATCTACCTCTGCCTTAGTTGTATAGTGTAAAAATGAGATGCGTATTACGCCAGGTATTCTGGGGATCTCCATATCCTTCAGTGGGCGAACCGCATAGAAATCGCCCATGCCCAGCATCAACATATGCCGGAGTAAGCTTGTGTATACTACTTTAACACTTTTCTTCAAAGGTATGATGGAAACTGTTGGGC
>NZ_JBATLB010000230.1:0-4104 GCF_049669965.1 Muriicola sp.
ACGTAACGTTGGTCGAAATATCTGGCTTTGCCTAAGAGTAAGAAGGCTTCATCGGTTTGTGGATTGCGCTCCTGATTGCCGATTTCCATACTGCGTTTTTGGATGGCTTTGGTGGCCTTGTCTTCGGCTCTTATAAAATTGGGGTTGTTATCCTCAGAATCCAATTTTATCTCCTCCTTTACTTCAAGACGTTCTACAGGTAGGAGTTCCCAATAATTATCCCGGTAGGAGTTATTTAATTGCTCCCGCCCTTCCTCAAAAGCCAGATTACCGTTGTAGAGTACATTGTACTTTGTGTTTAAGGCATGCCAGTTACGATTCACAAAGGCATCCTTTTTAGTGGAGCAGGCACTTAGCAGGAGGGCTCCACAAAGCCAACTGATATAAAATTTGTTTTGAAGCTTCAAAATTAGCGGTATTCGTACGCTATGTAAACTCTAAAACCGCCCGTTTAGTATACTACTACTCGATAAAATGCATCCTTCATACGGAATAGATCTTTTTCAAGAAAATTCGGCCAGCATCAAGGGTAATTCTACTATCCCCCGAAAAAGGTTTCCAGTTCCTTTAAAGTCTGGGTAGAGGTTTGAATATCTTTTACGATATCTCCTTTATTGAGCACAACGATACGTTCGCACACTTCGGTAACATGAATAAGGTCGTGACTTGAAACCAAGACAGTAACGTCTTTGTTCTCTGCGAGATCCTTAATGATCTGCTTAAGACGGATTTGAGTAGTGGGATCCAGGTTGGCAAAGGGTTCATCCAGAATAATGACCTCTGGGCTTCCAATAAAGGAGGCTACTATACCTACTTTTTTCTGGTTTCCTTTAGAAAGGTCCCGGAGATATTTTTTTTGTCCCAGTATTTCCCCATGAAAGAAATTCTCAAAAGTACTGATCAATGCATCCACATCGGCTTTGTTTTGTCCTCGTAATTCCCCAATAAAATAGAAGTATTCTTCCGGGGTTAAGTATCCAATAAGGAAGGTCTCATCTATAAAGGCCGAAGTAAAGGGTTTCCATGCTTCGCTGATGTCTACCTGTACCTCATTGTTGATGATCTTTCCGGTGGTGGGCTGAATAAGATCTAACATAAGGCTGAAAAATGTGGTCTTCCCGGCACCGTTATTTCCCACCAGGCCAAAGCTTTGTCCTTTTGGGATCTCCAGGGATGGAATATTCAAAACAGTTTGAGTTCCGTAAGTTTTGGTAATGTCATGAACTGTGATCATATGTAATAAATGTATTTAGTCTGTTTGTTTGTATGCTAGAAGCGTTTTGTATTTTTCTTTCTTATAGATCTTTTCGATCATTTTAAACGCCTGGTTTTTAAAGACAAAACCAAGTACTCCTGAAAGAGCTACTGCTATATACCCTGAAATCGGGTTTATCAGATAATAGCCCGCTGCAAATATTATCAATGGCAGCACCAGTTTTGGGATGGTGAGCAGCATTGTTTTTACATTAAATGCCTGTTTGTCGCCAAAGGCTTTTTTATTGGAGGTAAGATCAATAGGGGTTTTAATATAGGCCCCTCCCCAAAGAACTAAATACGAATTTACCCCAATATTATAAATGGCTCCCACCACTATGGCGAGGTAAAATTCCCATCCAAAATACAGGTAAAAGGCTGAAATTAAGGTGCTAATCACAGTTGCAATAACTATTAAATACCATTTTGAGGAGAGATACTCCCTGTATTGAATATTCTGGCTCATCATTAGCGGATAATAGGAACTATCCCAACTGGGAACAAACTGGCCAAAACTAAATAAAAATCCGCCGGAGACGAAGATGCCCGCAAAGATCGACCAAACAGGTCCTTCGTATACCTCTACTGCGCCAGAACCAAATAGCATCCCGTAAAAAATGAATAAAAAACTCAAGACCACCGTAGTTTTGGATCGTTTATTACGTCTAATAAGTTTTATATCGTTCTTTAAAAAGGTGCCCAAATTTCCAAACCTGTTCAGCCAGGTGTAATCTTCAGACTTAGCCTCTGTATGTTTTGTGGCCAGACCGCCATCCAGATACATGTGCTTCCTGAAATATCTGAAGGAAGCCACAATTAATAATAGCAAAATTAAACAAGGAATCAAGGCATATATTGGGCCATAAGGGAGGTCAAAAAACGAATCAAAGATGGGAGCTGTAAAGATGGTAATATCGAACCAACCATTATACTGCAACAAACCAAGAACGGCCAGGATGACAATCAAGGGATAAAATATCTTATCCTGATTGTTCATCATAATATTTAAAAAGTTATTGGCATAAATAAGCGCCATAATCGCAAGATGCCAGCCTATTACCGCTATAGGATTATAGTCTTCTGCTATAAGAACAATGGAGAAGGGTACAAAGAAAAAAGCGTGCATCCAGTTAAAAAAAGAGAACACTGTTTTGCCGAGTGAATATTTGACCACTGCGCTCTTTTTAAAGGGCATATACAATAACGGTTTTATGTTCAGGATGGGCATCTTCTGAAACATATACCGCATGTAGAGATCTACCACCAAGTAATAGATAATAAAGCGGTTCACTACTCGCAGCGGGTCACCCAAACCGGCTTTTTTAATGATAAAAAAAGACCCGACACCCATAGCCAGGAATACCAGAATAAAATAAAGGGCGGCAAAGATCATCAGGATCTTAAAGGCCAGGTTGGTTTTAAAGGAGGCTGCTCGGAAAAAAGACTTCCACTGCAGGTTAAAAAAGTGCTTTAACATACGGGTTGGATAAATTTAATTCTCAACGTTAGTAGGGCAAATATAGAGTTTGTTACAAGAATTTACCCCATTTTGTACTCGGGATAGGTTTTGATGAGTAAATCCTCTGTCATGGGAGGTATTATGTAAACCATAATATAAAAAAGTAGCATTAAAAAAACCAGGAAGAAAGAGACCAAAAGTGACCCAATAGGATACTCTGCCAGTGATTCCAGGATAAAGGGGTTAATGCATATCTGCAGCCCCAAATTTAGAAAGGCCAAGGAGTTGGTATGATTCATGATCATATCTTCCAGAAGCCATTTGCTATTTTTCTTTTTTAGGCCCTTTTTATTTTGTAGTGATTTGACTAAGGCAATTACCATGAAAAACAAGAAAGTCACAGCAATAAAATACCCCTTATATCCTTCAGGTAATAGTGTTATCAAAGTGAAGACCAGGGCTGTTAAGATAAGCGACATAAAAATCTTTGGTAGTTTAAAATAATCTTTGAGAAATTGGAAAAGAATTTTCAAATACCGTTTCTCCATGGCCTTGGTCTTGTCCCTAATAACATCGTGAAAACCAAATACTCCAAATTTTTTGAACTCTATGTTAAGAGCCTCTTGAAAAGTCAATTTCGGATGCAATTTTATTTGTTCTTCAATACCGTTTGCCAAATGGTCTACCAGTTCTGTTTGTAAATCATAATGCTCAACAAAATGGGCCTTTGTAAATTTATAGAGCTGTTGTATGTGTTCCTGTGTGAGTTTCAAAGGTTATGCATATTTTAGTTTATACGACTTCCTTATTTCAAATAACGTAATTAAAAAAGCAATGTTAAAGCACAGATAAAAGGCAGCAAATAGATTAATAAGATAGGGGGCAGAGTCATAAAAAATAGGTTTGTAATTGCCAACATTAAAAATTACATATAGTATATAGCTAGATAGCGATAGCGGCCAAGCAAGAGCTTCCAAGCTCGAAAATCGGTATTTTTTCTTAGGGAATGTGGTTATAAAATAAATCAAAACAGAGGTGATCAACAGGCCCCAAACAAACATAGTATATGGAAATTCAGATTCCGCAATTAAATCATAATTATTTAGCGTTAGAAAAAAACCAATAAACAATAATAGCATCCAAGGTTTCTTTAATGCAGGCCAGAGCATTCGAAAGGATGTTAACTGTAATTTCTTCCGCAGACCTTTATACTCTTTGGTAAGATCGCGCTTGTTCATCACCATAAAATCCTTGAAGGCATTATAAAACGTTTGGCCATGTTCTTCCATCCTCTTTTCCACAGCAGAAGCAACATGGTCTGCCATTTCCATTCGTACATCGATAAACTGAATATCCGAGTTTATAAGATACGTATCAATAAACTTTATTTG
>NZ_JBATLB010000231.1:0-5089 GCF_049669965.1 Muriicola sp.
GAAACAGAAAAAATAGTAACATTAAAATGGCGCCTGCGACAAGGATGAGGTTGGTTTTTGACTTCATAGTGGTAGAATAGGTGGTTGGTTATTTTCCTAAAACGCTAATTATAAGGTATTTAAAAATACAATAATTTCAGTGAACGTAAGTAATAATGTGCTCAAATATTTTATGAAGCTCGTTTAAATGATCTAATTAATAGATCGTATTTTTCTATAATTCTATTATTTACTAAGGTAAATCAAGGTGTTGATATGAGCATCCATCAAGTCAAAGGTCCCGGATAATTTCTGAATCTGTTCCTGTGCTTCCTTCCAATCCTTTTGTTCAACTGCCTCGCGTATCCCCGGTAATGTTTTTACACCATAGCCCGTGTAAAATCCCGGAGCGTATAGCTGATGCCTGAACCAAGGTCTCCGAGGTAAGCCACTCATATCTGTCAGGACCTGTTCGGTTACCAACATCGCTTTGTTAAGCACCTCTTGTTTAGGAGCAGGCAATGCTTCTACCGAGACCGATTCAAAAGCTTCAATGTCCCTGGCAAGTTTGGCTAGGCTGTTTTGGACAGTTGAGAAATCCAGGTATGGGATCTCTTCTTTGACAGCAGGTTTTACAAATACTTCTCTTGGATCTGAAGCCAGTTCAAAGGCGTTTTTGGATACCAGGGAGTTGTGTTTTTCAACATCTTTCCGCATCTTATCTGTTTCATCCATGATCTCTTTTAAATACTCAGAAACGGTAGTCTGCCATTGCGTAAATTCAAGAGGGATCACATCGGCATTGGCCAGTCTTAAAACAATTCTCCCCGCCGCATTTGCAAGGGCTATGCCATAGGCAAATTCCGGATCTTTGAATCGTTTGTAATGTGGATAGGTATCATAGATAGTATGATATTCTCCACCGGCATTTTCTCCTCCAAACCCTAGGTTCAGAGAGGCAATACCTGCATGCTGAATAAAGGGGGTATAGTCCGAACCAGATCCCAGGGCACTGAGTTCAAAGTTGCTGTTACCACCACTTACTAACTGCCGGGCAATTCTTCGCTCTTTAATAGAAACCCCTGTTTGCGGGTCTTTGACAATATCGGCTACTTCGTCTACCATAGCTTGAAGGGTGTGAGATCCTCCTGCCCCAAAAAACCCTCGCCCATTTCCATCCGTATTGATATAGGCTACTAATTTTTGTTGTAATTCCTTTTCGTGATCTTCCACCCATTCAGTAGAACCAATCAGGCCTGGCTCTTCTGCATCCCAGGCCGCATAGACCAAGGTGCGTTTTGGACGTTGACCTTTCTTTGCCAATTCTCCCACCACTCTGGCTTCCTCCATCAGTGCGATCATTCCACTTACAGGATCATTGGCCCCATGAACCCAGGCATCGTGATGATTACCACGCATTACCCACTGGTCCGGATATTTAGAGCCTTTAAGGGTAGCGATCACATTATGAGCAGGAGTTAGTTGCCAGTCGAATTCTAGTTTTAAATGTACTTTGGCCGGTCCCGGACCTATATGATAGGTAATAGGCAGACCCCCTCTCCAGGAATCGGGGGCAACCGGACCTTTCAATGCCTCCAAAAGAGGTTGTGCGTCTTCATAGGAAATGGGGAGAACAGGTATTTTAGTGATGGTAGGCGCATCTTTCCTGTCGAGTCTTTTTGCATCCTTGGTGGCGGCATATCCGGGGGTAAGCACGTCGCCGGGATACAATGGCATGTCCATGACGGAGCCTCTTTGTACTCCTGTTTTATTTTTAAAGGCACCTTCCGGATACACATCGCCCCTCACATAGCCGTCATCTTCAGGATCTGAATAGATAATGCATCCAATGGCTCCTTTTTCTGCGGCTAATTTTGGTTTAATCCCACGCCAGGAACCGTAATATTTAGCGATCACAATTTTCCCTTTTACATCGATCCCTAATTTTTCTAATTCTTCGTAATCCCTTGGGATCCCGTAATTGACAAAAACAAGTTCGGCCTCAACATCCCCATCTGTAGAAAAAGCATTATAGCTTGGCAACAGGGCTTCTCCCTGAGCCGTATAGGGATCGCCTTCCACAGGTACCGCTGTTAGTTTGGCCTCATAGGGAACCGGACTCACCAATTTCAATTCCCGAATCTTGGGATAGGGAAAAAGGATCTGATAGGTTTCTATTTTTGTGTCATATCCCCAGGATTTGAATTGCTCGGCCATCCATTCCGCATTTTTTCTTCCGTACTCTGTGCCAACCCAATGGGGCTCAGCAGCCATTTTCTGCATCCATGTATCCAGATTCTTTGGGTTCAAGGCCGCTTCAAAGGAAGCTTCTAATTTCAGCTGATTTGGAATATTGGCAGGAGCGAATCCTGTGATAGACTGTGCACTTATATGAAGAGATAAGAGCATAAGGCATAAACAAAGTAATTTTCTCATGGGTTTATATGTTTATTTCAAGATTTTAAAAATACTGTTTTTGTTTTAACAAAAAAGCCTCAGATCTACATGGACGCCAAAAAATATGCAGGGATTAATCCCATGTTTTATCCAGGCTAAGAATCGTTCTTAGTAACACATTGGCACCATTGGCCATATCTTCAGGAAATGTAAATTCTTTTGGGGAATGACTTATCCCGTTTACACTAGGGACAAAGATCATCCCAACAGGAACAATTTTGGCCATATCCTGGGCATCATGCCCAGCCCCGCTTTGCATTTGTTTACTGCTTAGCCCAAGTGCCTTAGCTTCCTTTGAGATCAGTGCCTGTATCCTTGTATCTGTAAGGGCCGGTGCCGAAGTAGCGTCAATGGGGGTAAACGTAAATAGAGCGCCTGTTTCGTTTTCAATGTCCTTTACCCGCCCTTGTATCTGGCGAAAGAGCATTGCTATTTTCTCGGACGAAAGGTCGCGTATCTCCAGGCTTAATTCTGCCCTGCCAGGGATCACATTAGGAGCGCCCGGTAAGGCCGAGATCCTCCCCACGGTCCCTACCTGATTGCCCTCAATACTTTTGGTTTCCTCATTGACGGCAATGATAAATTTAGCTGCCGCCAGTAAAGCGTCTTTTCTCAAGGCCATTGGAGTAGTGCCGGCGTGGTTGGCAAATCCATCAATACGGACATCCCACCATTTTATACCTACGATGCCTTCTACGACACCAATGTCTATTTGTTCCCTGTCTAGTATCCCGCCTTGTTCAATATGAAGTTCCAGAAAAGCCGCCAAACTGCCTTCAGGACGTTCCACTTCATCAAGGCGGTCTGCATTTCCCCCTATTCGATTTATCCCTTCCTCCATAGTGAACCCGGTACTGTTGACCACTTCCAGCGCATCTTCTTTCAGTTCACCTATAAGGGCCCTGCTGCCCATGACGCCTCCTTCCTCATTCGAAAAAATGATGATCTCCAGAGGATGTTCAGTCTGTATCCCTGCTTCATTGAGTGTTCTTACAACTTCAATGGAAGCGAGAGAACCCACACAACCATCATAGTTCCCCCCATTAGGCACCATATCGATATGGGAGCCGAAAGCTATAGGTTCTAAATCGGGATCTTTCCCAGCACGCTTTCCTATGATATTGCCTGCATAATCAACGCTAACCTCCAGTCCGGTTACTTGCATCAGAGATATAATATAGGCCCTTCCCTCCAGATCGGCATCACTAAAGGCCACTCTGTTAGTTTCGCCATTCTCCATCATACCGTATTTTGCTAAGGTCATAATGGTTTTCTCCAGTCGGTTCTGATCTACCTTGGGAATGGCTTGAGAAAAGGCCGTTAGGCAGCTGAGGAGCAACATTGAAATAATTTTTACGGAAAAAGTCATAGGCTTTTTAGTATAGAGACAAGATATAAAACAAATGGGTCATAACCAGCAGCTATTAGCTACTTTAAGGCGATCCAGTCGATCTCCAGGCAGAATTCCTCCGCTTTTTTATTTCCTATCAAAAAGGCCACCTCTTCTATTTGCGCTCCCGGAAAGGTTGAGGCATTTAAAAGGCGACCCCTGAATTGAGGGATCATGGACTCAAAAGGGATGGAAATTGTCTCCCATTTCCCGCTGGTTTGCACGCTAACCGCATAATTGTAATAATCCGATGCATTGGTTTTAAGTCGTATCTGGTATTTCTTTCCGTCACCCTTAAAACGAACTACCAGGGAGTTGTATTTTTTAACATTCAGAGATGGGAGCCGATGCTGGATAAGAGAAAATCCGCCATTGTTCTCAAGGGAAACTTTACCCATAAAGACTCCATGGCCCTCTTTGCTAATAGTGAATTGCCCTTTGGAAAGTCCGCCCATCACTCCGTCATTAACCACTGTCCAGCTTTTAGGATCTGAGTCCACTGAAAATTCAAATAGCGTGTTTGTTGGTTGTATCATAGAAAGTAAACATATAAGAAAAAGATTGATCATTTTGAATAGTCTGCTTTAATGATCTCCCGGATACCCTCCAGGTAGGGAGTAGGTTTCAGACCAAAACGTTCTTCAAATTTGCTGCTGTCAAAAACATAGTCGCGATCGTATTGGTATAACATTTCTACGGTTTCCTTCATAATGGGCATAAACATCCCAAGGATCTTTACCATTAGTTTAGAGACCTCACGGTACCTGGGGGCAACATCCAGTTCATTGGCAATGGCGCTGATCCATTCTTTTCCGGTCATGGGATCGTTAGCAGTTGGCAGGTGCCATACCTGATTATAGGCCTCCGCCGTATTTCCCAGTAAAGCCGTAGCCTTTCCTGCATCGGGGACGTAGGTAAACGAATGTTTAAAGCGATCCGAAACCAGCCAGTTTGCCTTTTTCCCGGATGCCAGGTTCTTAATCACCGTCTCCGTAAGAATACTAACCTGTTCAACAGATGGGCCGTAAAAATCTGCAGACCTTGCGATAAGCGCTGTCAAGGAACCATTTTCTACTTCGTCCAGGATCATTCTTGCAATCCTGGCGCGTATTTCGCCTTTTTTGCTGGATGGATTAACAGGGGTTTGTTCATCCATGCCGTTGAGGTAATTAGGATCGTACATGTAGATATTATCAAAAAACACCAATTTTGAATGGTTTTGCTGGCATCCCTTAATGACGGCTTTTATAAAATTGGGCCATA
>NZ_JBATLB010000232.1:0-33011 GCF_049669965.1 Muriicola sp.
GAAGAGGCGTTTGGACGCTTTAAGCAGGTAGGGGAATTGGCCACTGCTAAGCCAGAAAAACATAAGGCCTTCCATAATATGGGAAATGTCTTTATGAAGAATGAAGAGTATGACAAGGCTGTAGAAGCCTATAAAGAAGCGCTTCGAAATGATCCTACAGATGAAGAAACCAGATACAACCTTGCCCTGGCAAAGGCATTAGCCGAAAAGCAAAAAGACAAGCAGAAGGACGGCGACCAAGATAAAAAGGATCCGGAAGAGAAAAAAGAAGACAAGGAGGAGAAGAAAGAAGAGCAAGACCCCCAACAAGACAAGGAGGATAAAGACGGCGGAGACCAGGAGAAAGATGAGAACAAAGAAGGTGATGGGGAAGAGAAAAAAGAACAACCAAAGCAAGGGGAAAAACCAGAAGAACAAAAACAACCCAGAAAGAATGAACTTTCACCTCAGCAAGTAAAGAACCTGCTAGAAGCAATGCAAAATGAGGAGAATAAGGTGCAGGAAAAGATGAATGAAAAAAAGGTTAAGGGTCCGAAAAGTAAAAATGTAAAAGATTGGTAGTGATGAATAAACTTACATGTTTGTTTGGATTGCTATTCCTTATTTTGGGAACCAGCTTTGTCTATTCCCAGGATGACGAGGCCGTAGAATTCGAAGTAAATCTCAGTAAAGATAAACTGGGGATCAATGAACGGCTGCGGGTAGAATTTACCATGAATAAAGATGGAGACAATTTTATGCCCCCAGATTTTGAGGGGTTCCGCGTGCTGATGGGGCCTTCTCAAAATATCAGTTCTTCCTGGGTCAATGGGGTAAGAAGCTATTCAAAAACCTATTTCTATATTCTGGCACCTACGGAACGAGGAACTTTTACCATAAAACAGGCTACTATAGATATTAGTGGCAAAACCTATAAATCGCTTTCCAAAAAAGTAGAAGTGACGGCTGCTGTAGACAAGCCGAGTGATCAGATGACGGCAGATGATATTGCAGATGAAAGCCTTCATCTGGTAGCCGAAGTATCGAAAGCTACCCCATATTTAAATGAGGCCATCAGTGTTGTCTATAAACTGTATGTGAGTCCGTCTATCAATGTGTCTAACTTTCGCCCCTTAGATAATCCTACCTACAATAATTTCTGGAGTCAGGATATCCCTGTTACCTCATACAACGTTAAAAATGGCACCTATAATGGAAAATCATACCGATACGTAATACTGAAACGCGTTGTGCTGTATCCTCAAAAAAGCGGGGCTCTGGAAATAGAACCTTTGTCACTGGATGTCACCCTGGAAGTACCTACCAACAGGAGGGATTTTTTTGGCGGACCTATCTATGCACAAACCAACAAGACGGTTTCTGCCGGGCAGCGAACTATCCGGGTAAAACCACTTCCTACGGAAGGGCAACCTGGTGATTTCAGTGGGGCCGTTGGCCAGTTCAAGTTTAAGGTGTCCACCAGTAAAAAAAGATTAAAGGCTGCTGAATCCTTACAGGCCATCGTGGAGGTAGAAGGAAATGGAAATCTTAAGCTATTCCAACTGCCTGTTTTGGAGATGCCAGGCTCATTGGAAGTATACGAACCCGAATTCAATGAGAATGTAAGAACTACCCTTTCGGGGATGCAGGGAAAAGTTAGTAACCAATACACGGTAGTACCTTCTTTTAAAGGTAAATATCCTATCCCCCCTATTAGCTTTAGCTATTTTGACCCTGAGACCCAGGCGTACAAATCTGTAACTTCAGAAGAGATAATGATCGATGTTATGGAAGGTCCGTTGGATGCCTCCTCAGGTAGCATTGCCGTGGGTCAAAATAACAAACGTGCCATCCAAAGCACAGGATCTCAATTTAACTTTATAAAGTTATCTCCCAATCTTGTACCCGTGGAGAATAATGTCTTTTTTGGTTCCTTACAATTTTACCTTTTTCTGATTAGCCCGCTTCTCCTTATTCCCATAGCTATCGTCTTTGGCAAGAAAAGAGCAACCATTGCAAGCGATGCGGCCGGCAACAGGATCAAAAAGGCAAACAAACTGGCACGGAAATATCTTTTCAAAGCTAAAAAGGCCCTGGGTGAGAAAGATGAGTTTTATATTGCCCTGGAGAAAGCGCTTCATAATTACCTGAAAGCCAAACTAAAAATAGAGACCTCTGAGTTTGCGAAAGAGAAAATTTCATCGCTACTTGCACAAAAAGAGGTTGATGCAGATACCACAGAAGGCTTTATAGCCTTGTTAAAGAATTGTGAGATGGCGAGGTATAGTCCGTTTTCCGAGGTTCAGATGCAGCAAGATTACAACAAGGCCAGTGAGGTCATTTCATCTATGGATAAACAATTGTAGTCATGAAAAAATGGATCTTTTTACTATTGTTATGTTCCTTTTATGCAGCTTTTGCACAGAATGACCTTTTGTTTGAGGGCGCTTCAAAGGCTTACAATGAAGGCAACTATCAGGTAGCTATAGATAACTATCATGAAATTCTGAAATCCGGGCAACATTCTGCGGAACTCTATTTCAACCTAGGAAATTCGTATTACAAGGTGAATAAAATTGGTCCAAGTATTTATTATTACGAAAAGGCCTTGCTACTTACTCCTAATGATGATGAAATAATAGACAACC
Source organism: Muriicola sp. (assembly GCF_049669965.1). NCBI lineage: Bacteria > Pseudomonadati > Bacteroidota > Flavobacteriia > Flavobacteriales > Flavobacteriaceae > Muriicola > Muriicola sp. The sequence continues at coordinate 2,628 of NZ_JBATLB010000232.1, forward strand.
TGGCCTTTGCTCAAAAAATGACCATTGATGCCATTACCCCTATGCCCGAAACCGCTATTACAAGAATAATGGCGAATGTAAAGAACATTCTCACCTTTGATCAATGGGCATATACCGCTGTTATTTTTATGATGTTGTTTGTGGTCTTGTACCTCGCCTTCTACTTTTTGCGTTTTGCAGATAAGAAACGGATCGCATTTATCGTAAGTATGGTTTGTTTATTTGGTATGGTCATTAGCATTTTGTTTGCCGTGTTTCAATATAGGGATTACACCCAAACCCAGCCCGCTATCATTTTCGCAATGGAGGCTGCGGTTAAAGAAGAGCCCAACAATAGAAGTGTTACCTTATTTGATCTGCATGAAGGCAGCAAAGTTTATGTGGAAGAAGAATTAAATGATTGGAATAAAATTAGACTGGCCGATGGTAAAAATGGATGGATCCCGGCTAGCGATTTAAGATTGATAAAGGAGTTTTAATTGATCTTAAAGGCTATTTTTGAAGTTTATCCTTATATTCTTAACTTCAATGTAAATCCTTTCATGAAATATTTTGTTTTTTTCATATTAACATCCGTCTGGATAACCGGGATATTGGCTCCGCCTATTATTCAACTAATAGAAGGTACCGAGCCATTGCTTTCAATCAATTTAAATGAAGAGGAGCCTCAGGAACAAGGTAAAAAGGATCTTGACGAAGAAATAATTCTTTCAAATCTAACTGGGCATCAAATAGTATCCACTTTTAAAAATCCCACTCAATCTAACTGGGAACAGCATTTGTTTTACCTACCTCACATTACGGAGATCCAACTTCCTCCTCCCGAACGGTCACGCTAACATCCTATCTTTTTTCCTTTTATAAACAATCTTGAATTCTCTATTCAGGAAACAAACACCCTCATATTATGTTTAAATACTTAAAAAACGATTTGCCAGCCAGTATCGTGGTGTTCTTTGTGGCGCTCCCCCTTTGTCTTGGAATTGCTCTTGCCAGTGGCGCTCCACTATTTTCTGGCCTAATTGCCGGTATTGTTGGAGGAATTGTAGTGGGTTCCCTGAGTGGCTCGCAAATTGGCGTGAGCGGCCCTGCTGCCGGACTCGCTGCTATTGTGCTTTCGGCTATTGCTGCCCTGGGGGGATATCAGAATTTTTTAGTTGCTGTGGTCCTTGGTGGTGCCATTCAATTGGTATTTGGATTTCTAAAAGCGGGGATCATAGGATATTACTTTCCTTCTTCTGTTATCAAGGGAATGCTTACTGGAATTGGGATCATTATCATCCTAAAGCAGATCCCTCATTTTTTTGGGTATGATGCAGATCCGGAAGGAGATTTTGCCTTTTTCCAGGTCGATGGCGAAAACACCTTCTCTGAAATAATCAATAGTTTAAATTTAATAAGTCCGGGGGCTACCATCGTTGCGATCTTAGGCTTGGGAATTCTGATCCTTTGGGATAAGGTCCTTTCTAAAAAGGCCAGGATATTTCAATTAGTCCAGGGTCCTCTGGTAGCCGTAGTGGTAGGTATTTTATTTGTTGTGTTTACCAAGGATCATAAAATTTTTTCTATTTCAGCTGAACATCTGGTGACTGTTCCAATTCCGAATGATGCCGCATCATTTATGAATCAATTTAGTTTTCCGAATTTTAATGTCATCAACAGACCCGAGATCTGGATCACTGCCTTTACTATTGCCTTAGTAGCAAGTTTGGAAACCTTGCTCTGCGTAGAGGCAACCGATAAACTGGATCCCGAAAAACATGTTACCCCAACAAACAGGGAGCTATTAGCCCAGGGAACAGGGAATATTCTATCCGGACTTATAGGAGGATTGCCCATCACCCAGGTTATTGTGCGGAGTTCTGCCAATATCCAATCAGGAGGGAAGACAAAAATGTCTGCCATTATTCACGGTTTCCTCTTATTGATATCCGTTATCCTTATTCCGCGACTCCTTAACATGATCCCTTTGTCTGTCCTGGCCGCTATATTGTTTATTGTAGGTTATAAACTGGCCAAACCAGCGCTCTTTAAAAAAATGTACCATCTTGGATGGAAGCAATTTGTACCATTTGCAGTAACAGTTGGTGGAATAATCTTTACAGATCTGCTAGTCGGAATTGGTTTGGGCTTAGGAGTGGGTATTGTTGTGATCTTAATCAAAAGCTATCAAAATTCTCATTTCCTGCATATAGAGGATAAGAGCAACGGCAAACATAGAATTAAAATAACACTTGCGGAAGAAGTAACATTTTTTAACAAGGGTGCCATTTTAAGAGAGTTGGACAATCTACCAATAGATACGTATTTGGAATTGGATGTGAGAAAAACTAGATATCTGGACAATGATATCATTGAAATTCTTGACGATTTTACATACAAGGCCAAAGAGAGAAATATAGATATAAAGTTAATTTCAGAGCTGGGTACTGTTGAAAATCCGTTGAGTTTTATCGAATTCTTTAAACTAAGACCAAAAACACCCTAATCAGATAAATTATGAAGCCTAATAGAAATACTTATAGATTGCTAGTACTTTCAGATTTACATAAATCTTCAAGTATGATGTTAAAAAGTGCCGCTGGCCTGGCTAGAATAATCAAGGCAGAGATAGAAGTATTCCATGTTACTAAACCTTCGGATATTGTGGCTAGTGAAAATCAATTATCCGCTATGCGCACAATTAACTCAAAGCATACAACAGTAGATAAGAAAATTAAAAACTTGATTACCCCTATAGTAAAGGATTTCGGAATGAATATCCCCTATTCGTTTGCGTTCGGTAATGTAAAAAATGAAATTGGCACCTATATTAAGAAACAGCGACCAGATATTATCGTCCTGGGAAAACGAAAATCCAAACCCTTTAATTTGATCGGTGACAGAATTACAGAGTTTGTCTTAAATGTCCACGACGGGCCTGTTCTAATAACTTCCGATAGGGATATACTATCACCAAACAACGATATTTCTCTTGGTTTTCTGAATAGTTCGAAACCATTCTTAAATTTGGCTTTTGCCGAAGATCTGATGAATCATATCCAAAAACCCCAGATATCGATCAAGATCATCAAAAATTCTACTTCAGAAAAGGAAGTGTCAAAATCTATGGATGATGAAACAATAGAATATGTATTTGAACAGAACGATGACACAATCAGGAACTTAGATAAATACCTGTCAAAAAACAATATTAGTCTGCTATTTATCGATAGGGAGCAGAAAGATTCTGATAACACTAATAAATTAATTTCGTTGGATATCAATACTGTCATTGGCAAGTTCAATACCCCCCTTTTCATTTCAGGCAAATAAAACATAACAAATCACATAAAAACAATTTAAAGTAAAGGCATATACATGAGATACAGGTAGTTATTAAACCAGATTCTGCCAGTTTCATTGAATTTTTAACCTTAAGCCGAAAATGGCATAAGTGGAATCTTTAAATCATAAAAAAATGAAAATAGAAGAAGTATTCAAGAATAATAAACGTTGGATCGCTGAAAAATTAAACACGAGTCCGAGCTTTTTTGATGAGATGGGGAAGGGTCAGAACCCTGAAATGCTTTATATAGGTTGCTCTGATAGTAGGGTGACCGCAGAAGAGGTAATGGGATTGGGCCCTGGGGAGGTATTTGTTCACAGGAACATCGCCAATATGGTTATCAGTATTGACCTCAACGTTATGTCTGTCGTAGAATATGCCATTGAGCATTTGAAAGTAAATCATGTAGTTGTTTGTGGCCATTATGGGTGCGGAGGGGTAAAGGCAGCCATGCAATCGGCAGATCTGGGAGTGCTAAACCCTTGGCTACGCAATATTCGTGACGTATACAGGATCCATAAAAAGGAGCTAGATGTTATTGCCGAGGAAGAAAAGAAATACGAACGTTTGGTAGAGCTCAATGTTCAGGAACAATGTGTAAACCTTATTAAAACAGCGGCCGTACAAAAGGCCTACAGAGATCGAAATCTACAGGTTTATGGGTGGGTGTTCGATATTCATACCGGGAAATTAGTAGATCTGAAGATCGATTTTGAACATATCCTGAAGAACATCATGGAGATCTATCATCTCGACTAACAACCTACTTCAAAAAAAGATGCAAAAGCCAATGATTTTCATTGGCTTTTTTATTGTAATAATTCAAGTACCTTAGGAACGGATTCTAACGACCAATACCTATGAAGTCTTTTTTTGCGAATTTTAAAGGTGACTTAATGGGTGGGATCACGGCCGGTATTGTTGCCCTACCCCTGGCCCTTGCCTTTGGGGTTAGCTCAGGAATGGGTCCTAGTGCGGGTTTGTATGGCGCTATATTTATTAGTTTTTTCGCGGCCATTTTTGGTGGCACAAACACACAGATTTCTGGCCCAACAGCGCCGATGACTGCAGTGAGCATGGTGGTAATCGCAGGTATCGTGGCTGCAAATGATGGAAGTTTGGAAAAAGCAATACCGTCTATCCTTATCGTATTTCTGTTAGCAGGACTTTTACAAATTGGACTTGGACTCATAGGAATTGGCAAGTATATCCGATATATTCCCTATCCTGTAGTGTCTGGCTTTATGACCGCAATCGGTGTTATTATTCTGGTCACACAGATTTTACCTGCGATTGGTTATTATCCTCAAGAAGATGAAGATTTCGTAAATAAATTTAAGCCAATGGCTGAAGAGATTATCCTGGATAATATTTTGAAAGAGGAGGCAGGAGAGGGTATTCTAGTGCTGGAAGATTTTAGGGAAACCATCAAAAGAGCCGGGGCTATTACAGAGGAAGATATGCTCAAAGAAGCTCAAACTCTGGCTAAAACTGATGCATCAGGGGTTGTCGGTTCCATTAAGGTATTGCCCAGGGCCATTAATAATATCAATTGGCTCGAACTCATATTGGCTCTTTCAACCATCGTTATCATTTACGGTTTTAAGCGGATAACTACATTAATACCAAGTGCTTTGGTAGCTTTAATCGTTGTTTCCGGTGTGGGCTATGGTTTCGGACTGGACTACCGTCCTATAGAGCAGATTCCAAGTAGTTTCCCTACGCCCAATCTTAGCATTTTTACCGAATTTAAAATGAGTTCCGTAACACCCTATGTTTTTACTGCATTGACCTTGGCGCTCTTGGGAGCCATTGACTCACTGCTGACTTCCGTAGTTGCGGACAACATGACCAAAACCAAACACAAGCCCAATAAAGAATTAGTTGGCCAGGGTATCGGAAACAGTATAGCCGCCATATTTGGAGGAATTCCGGGAGCAGGAGCCACTATTCGTACTGTAGTGAACATCAACTCCGGAGGGAAAACCAAATTATCCGGGATGATTGCCGGGATACTATTGCTGATTATCTTATTGGCCTTAGGGCCTGTTGCCTCTCAGATTCCTGCCGCTGTTCTTGCTGGCATTTTGGTCACCGTTGGTATAGGGGTAATGGATTATAAGGGTTTAAAGGCCATCCCCAGCTTGCCAAAAGATTTGAATATCGGACCTGTAAAGTTCAGTTCTGAAGTCATAATTATGCTGGTCGTTCTTATTCTGTCTTCCACCTGGAATCTGGTTTATGCAGTAGGCGTGGGACTCGTGATCGCCTCCCTGATGTTTATGAAAAAAATGGGCGATCTTACTGCTGAAAGATCAGACGTAAAGGCTTTGATAAAAGAGGAGGGCTGGGAAGATGAAGTAGATTTTCCAAACTTCTTAAAAGAAGAAGTATTTATCAAGCATCTTAAAGGACCCCTGTTCTTTGGGTCTACCAGTGAATTTCAACAATTGGCGGATCAAATCCCAAGGACGGCATCAACAGTCATTATTAGAATGGGGCGTATGGAATATATGGATCAGTCCGGGTTATATACGTTAGAAGATATCCTTATAGATTTACGCAAATCAGACATCACTGTTCTTTTTGTAGATGTGTTAAAGCAACCACGATACATGATGGAACGGGTAGACATCATACCCGACCTGATTCCTGAAAAACATATTTTTGAAAATTTTGAGGAATGTTTGAGATGGATCAAGGAAAATGTAAAAGATAAATACAACAAAATAGAAACCTAGGAAGTATGATGCTTTATAATTGCTATAAGAATTACTATCATAATAATGAAAACCCATAAATTTGCCTATTATAGCCGAAGATTATGATCGACCAGTTAAAAGAACATATCAAAGAAGTAAAGGAATTTACGACCACTTCCAAGGAACATATTGAAAGTTTCCGAATTAAATTCCTGGGTAAAAAAGGGATTTTAAACCACTATTTTGCAGAGTTCAAACAAGTGCCAAATGATCAGAAAAAAGAGTTTGGCAAAACTATCAATGAACTAAAGGAACTGGCCACGGAGAAAGTTAATTCCCTAAAAAATACCTTGGAAGCCAAAGGGGGTGAAAAGCTCATTTACGGCGACCTTACCAGACCGGGGGAATCTTTAGAATTGGGTGCGAGACACCCCATTTCCATTGTGAAGAACCAGATCATTGATATCTTTTCCAGAATAGGTTTTAACGTGTCCGAGGGGCCTGAAATAGAAGACGATTGGCATAACTTTACTGCATTGAATTTACCCGAGCATCATCCGGCAAGGGATATGCAAGACACCTTCTTTATTCAAACCAATCCGGATCTTCTTCTAAGAACACACACTTCCTCCGTTCAGGTGCGGTATATGGAAAGTAATACCCCACCCATAAGGACCATCTCACCAGGTAGAGTATACAGAAATGAGGCCATCTCGGCACGTTCTCACTGTTTTTTTCATCAGGTAGAAGGTTTGTACATAGATAAGAACGTATCCTTTGCAGATCTAAAACAAACCTTGCAATTCTTTACCACAGAACTCTTTGGCAAGTCAAAGATCCGTCTCAGACCTTCCTATTTCCCATTTACGGAACCAAGTGCAGAAGTTGACGTTTATTGGGGGCTAGAGACCGAAACAGACTATAAAATGACTAAAGGGACAGGATGGCTAGAAATTATGGGATGTGGTATGGTAGATCCCAACGTGCTCGATAATTGTGGCATAGATTCAAAAGTGTACTCCGGATTTGCCTTTGGAATGGGTATTGACAGAATTACCCTGCTGCTACACCAAATCTCAGATATACGTCTGCTCAGCGAGAACGATCTGCGTTTCCTTGAACAGTTTAAAAGTGCCTTTTAAATCTACCTCTTTAACGCAAAGGAAATCCTTTGGCTGCCCACCAGGGATGAATTTCAATACGCAATCTCCCGGCTTGTACCATAGGATCTAAATGAGCCAGACTGTCTGCAAATGCCAGGCTTGGTGTATTGTAAATGGTGATCCCCCGAATTTCTCCATCATCCCCGAAAGGACCGGATATATCTGCATATCCCAGTTCGTACATCCGTCCCAAATGGTTGAGGTGCAAGGTTTGCAAACTATCGGCTTCCTCTTTGTTCTGGGACCTCACGGGGCCTTTTTTTAAGAATGCAATAAAATATTGCTGCATCAGTATCGTATCCCCGGTCTTGGGATCTATGTAATCGAATATTTCAAATCCCTTGTCGGTGAGAGCTTTCTTAATTTGCGCCGTGGTAACCACTGAATCTTGTAAATTGATGAGATCGGGGCTGGGCTCACTATTTTCTGCTTCTTTACATCCTATGGTGAATGTTATCAATAAAATAATACGTAGTAACCAGATCACTTTTTCCATGAGGCATATGGGTTTTTACTTAATTGTGAATTGTAATACCGTGGGTCGCCAGTAACCTCTTTGCCAAGCCAGGCAGGTCTTACAAAAGATTCATCGGCCCCCTTCAACTCAATCTCTGCGATCACCAGGTCCTTGTTGTGATCTTGAAATTCATCTACTTCCACCACATGCCTTCCATTTTTTACACGATATCTTATTTTACGGATCACCCCCTCTTCACATATTTCCAATAGGCTTTTTGCCTCCTTTGCAGAGATCTCGCGTTCCCATTCAAAACGGGTGGTACCATCGGGATCTGTTTTTCCCTTTACGGTGATAAAACCCTTATCAGCTGTTAGCCTCACCCTCACCGTACGCTCCGGATGTGTACTTAGAAATCCCTGTACAATTACTGCCTGGGAATAGGCCTCCGTTTGGTATGCCTTGGAAGTAACCAGAAATTTTCGTTCTATCTCAATCATATGCTGCAATATTCGCTATTTCATCAGATGGGATCCTGTTTTTCGCGTACTTGTTATTTGCAAGCCAGATCATTGCATCGGCAATACTAACAGCTTGTATAGAACGATATTTCCTCAGTGGTCCCTGAAGAAAAATCCCAATAGCAGAAAATAATTTTTTCGCGATCCACTCACCCAACCTCCGTTCATCTCGCTGACCTTGGATAATAGAAGGTTGCAGTATATAAGTGTGGCTAACCCCCTGTTTTAAAACTTCTTCTTCCATTTCTCCTTTGATCTTATTGTAAAATATAGCACTTTGGGCATCTGCCCCAAGTGCGGAAATCACTAACAAGCAAGGAATACTATTTTCCTTGCATAAGCGGGCTGCAGCTGCGGGAATTCCATAATCTATGGCCCTGTACATTTCCTTATCCGGGGTTTTAGACTTTGTTGTACCAATGCAACAATAGACTTCATCTGCATTAAAACTCGATGTAAACTTAGACAAGGTAAGGAGATCCCCTATATGCTCTTCTGACTTAGGGTGCTGCATTTGGGAGGGCGTTCTGGAAAATATCTTAATGGTGTGATACCGTTGGTCTTCCAATAATTTGTTTAGTAGTGCCTTTCCCGTAAGGCCAGTTGCTCCGAGAATAATGGCGCTCTTCTTTGACCTGTCCATAAAACTAAGATATAACTTAAATTTGTTTATGCCGTACGATTTTCCCCTTCGAAAAATTATCCACGTAGATATGGATGCATTCTATGCCTCCGTTGAACAATTGGACGATCCCAGGCTCCAGGGAAAACCAGTGGCGGTAGGGGGAGGCTCTGTCAGGGGGGTGGTTGCCGCCGCAAGCTATGAGGCTCGTAAATTTGGGGTAAAAAGTGCCATGAGTGGTTACCTTGCCAAAAAAAGATGCCCTGAACTTATCTTTGTTAAACCACGTTTTGAACGCTACAAAGAGATTTCACAAAAGATAAGGGCTATCTTTTATGACTACACCCATTTAGTTGAACCCCTGTCCCTGGATGAGGCATATTTGGATGTAACCACCAACAAGGTGGGAAATCCTTCTGCCACCTTAATCGCTAAAGAGATACGTGGAAGGATCTATGACGAACTTGGGCTAAGGGCCTCAGCAGGCATTTCCATTAATAAATTCATTGCCAAAGTGGCGAGTGATGTCAATAAGCCAAACGGTCAAAAAACGGTCAATCCTGAAGAGGTACTCACCTTCCTGGAGGGCCTGGATATTAGAAAATTTCATGGGGTGGGCAAGGTTACCGCAGAGAAGATGTACCAGCTAGGTATTTTTACCGGCCTTGATCTTAAGACCAGGAGCCAGGATTTTCTGGAATCTAATTTTGGCAAAAGTGGGATGCATTATTATCAGGTGGTTCGGGGAATACATTTGAGTGCTGTAAAACCTCATCGTATCCCAAAATCATTGGGGGCCGAACGTACTTTCAGCGAAAATCTCAGCAGTGAAATTTTTATGAAGGATAGATTATTACATATTTCCGAGGAGCTGGAAAAGCGCATTCAAAAGGCGGGAGTAGCCGGAAAAACGGTTACCCTAAAAATAAAGTACAGTGATTTTACCTTGCAAACAAGAAGCAAGACACTTCCCTATTTTGTGTCGGATCAAAAGCTAATTTTGAATACGGCCCTGGAACTTTTGTATCAGGATCCTTTGGACAATTCCGTCAGATTATTAGGTATCTCCCTTTCTAATCTAAATAGCAGCGACCAGAAACCCGTTAAAGAAGAGGCGGTTTCTGTCCAACTAAAATTCGACCTTTAAGCCTAAAAACTACAAGACTCTATTTCCGTTACCCGTAAGGTATTTACCATCCCCTTGCTTTTGATTGGCATGGCCGCCAGGCTAATGAGCATGTCACCGGTTTCCAAAAACCCTTTCTGACAGGCTATCTTGTTAACGTCCTCTATAGTTTCGTCTGTAGAAACAAACCTGTCGTAATAAAAGGCTTTCACCCCCCAAAGTAAATTCAATTGGGTTAAGATACGTTTGTTGGAGGTAAAGACCAGGATATGGGCGCTTGGCCTCCATGCCGATATTTGGAAGGCTGTATAACCACTATTGGTAAGGGTTGAAATAGCAGTTGCTTTTATTTCATTGGCCATGGTTGCCGCATGAAAACAAACGGCTTTGGTAATATATCGTTTTGTTCTGATGTGTGGTGGTTCCTGAGGCACTCGTATCAGATCTGAGCTTTCAACACTTTTAAGGATACTAGACATTTTCTCAATTACCTGTATGGGATAATTCCCAACAGAGGTTTCTCCAGAGAGCATAACCGCATCGGCCCCATCCATCACTGAATTGGCCACATCATTTACTTCTGCCCTGGTTGGGGTTAGGCTCGTGATCATGGTTTCCATCATCTGCGTGGCAATGATCACGGGGATCCTGGCCCTTTTTGCTCTTAGCACCAAGGTTTTTTGAATCAAAGGAACTTCCTGAGCCGGTACTTCAACCCCCAGATCTCCCCTGGCTACCATGAGTCCGTCGCAATATGAAACTATTTTATCAATATTTTCAACTGCCTCCGGTTTTTCAATTTTAGCGATGATAGGGATCTTGTGTTCGGAGTGTTCGGCGATCAGGTTTTGCAGGTCTATCAGATCCTGGCTAAATCGCACAAAACTCAAGGCTATCCAATCTACCTCCTGGGAGATCGCAAAAATAGCATCCTTTATATCTTTTTTCGTAAGGGCAGGTAAAGAAATGTTAGTGTTGGGGAGGTTTACTCCTTTTTTGGACTTTAAAGGTCCGCCCTGGATTACCTTGGCCCTGACTTCATTTTTCTTGTTGGTGGTGAGCACTTCAAACATAAGCTTTCCGTCATCCAGAAGAATCCGTTCGCCCGGATTTACATCTCTAGGGAACTCTGCGTAATTCATATATACTCTCTCCGCATTACCTTCAAAGGGTTTTCCGGTCACAAAGGTGATCTCATCGCCTGGCGCAACCACTACTTCCCCGGCCATGACACCTACTCTGAGTTTTGGACCCTGAAGATCTCCCAGAATTGCGGTGTATATGCCTAATTCCTCATTCAATTCACGGATCATTTTGATCCGTTCCTTTACATCCTCATAATCGGCATGGGAAAAATTGACGCGAAATACGTCAACCCCTGCCTCTATCATCTTTCGAAGAGTTTCCTTATCACTGCAAGCGGGGCCCAAGGTGGCCACAATTTTGGTTTTCTTATTGTTGGGCATTATTTAAAAAATTAGGTTGGGCTTAGATTTTAATTTTTCTGTCTCAATGGCATAGGCCGTAACTACCTTTGGGATAGCCTTTATTTTCTTCAGTAATACAGAATTCAATACGTCTTCATCCATCTTCAGGAGATAATTTACCTCTTTGTGTTCTGGAACTAATTGATGACTTGTATACGATAACTCCTCTGGGAATAACCCGGCAGGAGTTGTTTGCTGAGAGGTGATACAACTGTTGATGAACAGGACCCAGTTCTGATCGTATAACTCGTCTTTCCATTCAAAACATGGATAGGAAATGGAGGAAGAAAAAATAAGGTCTTTTTCCGTTCTTTTCAAATGAATCTTTAAGGCCTCATTTAGCGCATATACAAGGGTATAATCCTCCAGGCTGGTATGAATCCCTACCAGCGAAAATTCCTCGTCATACAAGTCCTCATAAATTCGCAAGGTTGCTCCCATAAAAAAGCCTAAGATGTAAATATATAATATATAACGATACTTGCCTAGTGCCCGAAGACCATATCTAATTTAAAAAGCTACGCAAACCTTTGCGTACTGAGGTAGGTGAGGTGCTAAGAATTCTCAATTTTGTGTTGCAAGGCAAAGAAAGCTCTTTTGGAGGCCTTTTCTTCTGCCTTCTTTTTGGAAGTGGCCCTGGCCTTTGCCATTACTTTGCCATTAATACTGAGTTTTACGGCAAAATGCTTTAGAGGGTCTTTCCCTGTATCCTCATAGATATTGTATTTAAAATCCTTTTTCTGTTTCTGGCACCATTCAATCAAAAGGCTTTTGTAGCTGATTACCTGCCCTTCCAAAGTTTCAATATCCACATAGGGATCAATGACACGGTCCTGAATAAATTGTTCACAATACTTGTAGCCGCGATCCAAGTAAATAGCTCCTATAAGTGCTTCAAACACATTGCCATGAATATTATCTCCAAAATGTGATTTGGGGATCTTACTTTCTACGAAATGAATAAGATTAAGATCCTTCCCTAATTCGTTTAAATGTTTTCTGCTTACTATTTTTGAACGCATCTTGGTAAGATAGCCCTCATCCCCTCCTGGTACCTCATTGTACAAATGCTTAGAAATGATGGTTCCCAACATGGCATCTCCAAGGAATTCTAGTCGTTCATAGTTCATGGCGTTGCCCTGTTTATCCCTTTGATTAGCAGAACGATGAAGGAACGCCTTTTTGTAGATGTCTATGCTCTTTGGCTTAAAGCCCAGAATGTTTGTGATCCCCAAAAAAAAATCCCCATCCTGTTTAGAATGGGAATTAAATATATTAGAGGGAAAATTCATTTATGCTTAACTAATTTTTTTAAAGACTACACAAGCATTGTGCCCGCCAAATCCAAACGTATTGCTCATGGCAACATTAACTTCTCTTTTCTGAGCCTTATTCAGAGTCAGATTTAAACTGGGATTTATATTTTCATCTACCACCGAATGATTAATGGTAGGCGGTACTAAACTGTATTTCATGGCAAGGATAGATGCAATGGCTTCAATAGCACCGGCGGCACCCAATAAATGACCCGTCATTGACTTGGTAGAATTGATATTGATCTTAAAGGCATGTTCCCCAAAAACCTGCGAAATTGCCTTTAACTCTGCCACATCCCCTAGAGGAGTTGAGGTCCCATGGGTGTTAATAGCGTCTACATCCTCCGGTTTTAATCCGCCATCTCGTAAACAATTCTCCATAACCCTAACTACCCCAATACCTTCCGGATGAGGTGCGGTCATATGGTAAGCGTCACTAGACATTCCTCCGCCAATGATCTCTGCGTATATTTTTGCTCCTCTGGCCTTTGCATGCTCATACTCCTCAAGGATCAACGCCCCGGCTCCTTCGCCTAAAACAAAACCATCTCTGGTTGCATCGAATGGTCTGGAAGCTGTCTCCGGACTTTCATTTCTGGTAGAGAGTGCATGCATGGCGTTAAACCCGCCCATCCCGGCAAGGGTTACTGCCGCTTCACTACCTCCGGTAACAATCACATCGCAATATCCCAGACGGATATAATTCAGCGCGTCTATCATGGCATTCGCAGAAGAGGCACATGCAGATACGGTGGTGTAGTTTGGTCCCATAAAACCGTGTTTTATGGAGATATTACCCGGGGCAATATCGGCGATCATTTTAGGAATAAAGAAGGGGTTAAACCGCGGGGTCCCATCTCCATTGGCAAAATCCATTACTTCATTCTGAAAGGTCTCCAGTCCGCCAATCCCTGCACCCCAAATCACCCCTACACGAAATTTATCGACGATATTAAGGTCTAGCCCTGCATCCAATATAGCTTCATCCGAAGACACCAGTGCATATTGGGCAAATCTGTCGAGCTTTCGAGCTTCCTTTCTATCAAAGAAATTCAGTGGATCAAAATTTTTGATCTCACAGGCAAATTTTGTTTTGAATTTCTCTGCGTCAAAATAGGTAATAGGAGCAGCGCCACTTTTTCCTGTTTTCAGGCCTTCCCAGTATTCATCCAGGGTATTGCCTATAGGTGTCAGAGCACCAAGTCCGGTAACAACAACTCTTTTTAACTGCATGGAACCAATTTTTGTTTCATAGGTAGATTGAATACCAGGTGAAAATTAAAAAAAAATATCCATGCAGCATGGTAACCACATGGATAATTCACATTATGTTCCTAATATCATTACTTATTTGGCCTCTTCGATATAACTTATAGCCTGGCCGACGGTTGCGATATTTTCTGCTTGATCATCCGGAATCTGAATATCAAATTCTTTTTCGAATTCCATTATCAGTTCAACTGTGTCTAATGAATCTGCTCCCAGATCGTTGGTGAAACTAGCTTCAGCAACTACTTCATTTTCATCCACGCCTAACTTATCAACGATAATTGCTTTAACTCTTGATGCAATGTCTGACATAATTTTTTTGGTTTTAATTTTTAATTGTTGGCAAAAGTAAAAAACTTTGGTGGAAATACACCATATGATGCCAAATTGTGCGGTAATTTAAGAAATTTAATGGCAAGTGTATTACTTTAGTACCATAAAAATTGAGTTGGGAATTAAATCTCCGAAGTTAATATCAGGGGTCTTTCCATCAACTCTATTTATCCAATAGCAAATCTCGTGGCTTCTAAAATCTAAAGAAGAGACATCGTATAAAATGAAGCGAATTATTCTTTTTGCCTCAGGCTCAGGTTCCAATGTTGAAAATATTGTGAGGTATTTTGAAGGACATCCGGCTATAGAGATAAGCGGTGTACTTACCAACAAGCGAGATGCCTTTGTCATAGATCGATGTAATAGACTGGGGATACCCGTTCTTTATTTTAATAAATCTGGTTTTGCCGGGTCTTCCCTTGTCCTTCAGGTATTACAGTGTATGAATCCAGATCTTATTATTCTGGCAGGTTTCTTGCTAAAAATTCCCTCGGAATTGGTTGCTGCCTTCCCAAAAAGAATCATTAATATTCATCCTGCCTTACTCCCAAAATTTGGCGGGAAGGGAATGTATGGAAAACACGTGCATACTGCCGTGAAAGCCCAGGGGGAATCTGAAACAGGGATCACCATCCATTTTGTGAATGAGCACTATGATGAGGGAGCCATCATTAGGCAATTCAAGGTAGGGATATCCGAAAGAGATAGTGTGGATCAAATCGCTGCCAAAGTGCAGTCTTTGGAACACAAACACTTTCCTGAGGTAATTGAAGCCATACTTTTAGATACATAATGGCAGGGAAAAAGAAATTTTATGTGGTCTGGAAAGGAAAGAATCCGGGTGTCTATGAGAGTTGGGAAGCCTGTAAGTTACAGATAGCCGGGGTAAAAGGGGCCCAGTACATGGCCTTCCCTTCGAATGAAAAAGCGCAGCTCGCTTTCAATAGTCCGTATGAGTCTTATAAAGGCAAAAAGAAAAAGGAACCGGGATTGTCTGCTGCAGAACTTTTGAAAATAGGGGACCCTACCATGCATTCCATTTCCGTAGATGCCGCCTCCAGCGGAAATCCAGGTGTGATGGAATATCAGGGGGTTGATACCAAAACAAAAAAACGCTTATTCAAACAAGGTCCCTTTCCCGAAGGGACCAATAATATTGGCGAATTCCTGGCAATTGTGCACGGTTTGGCCTATTTAAAGGAACGCAAGTCGGATCGTGTTATTTACACCGATTCCAGAACCGCTATAAGTTGGGTAAGAAAGAAGAAATGCAATACCAAATTAACACCCAACAAGACCAATAAGGCCCTATTTGATCTCATTGAAAGAGCGGTCTTTTGGCTACAGGAAAATTCTTACAATACCCCGGTAGTAAAATGGGAAACAGCAGCCTGGGGTGAAATTCCTGCCGACTTTGGCCGAAAATAATCGAGATTATTTATCATATAACGGGCGTAATTGGGGAATTACAAAAGCGTATATTTGCATCGAATTTGAAGATCGTTTATGGGTAAACTTTTAATTGTGGGTACGGTAGCTTTTGATGCCATTGAAACTCCATTCGGAAAAACGGATAAGATTCTTGGAGGGGCCGCAACTTTTATTGGTCTGGCAGCAGCCCAGTTTACCCTGGAGTCTGCTATAGTTTCTATAGTGGGGGGCGACTTTCCGCAGGCGTATCTGGATCTTTTGAAGAATAAAGGCATCGATATTTCCGGGATCGAGATCGTGAAGAATGGAAAGACATTTTTTTGGAAAGGAAAATACCACAACGACCTGAATAGCAGAGACACACTGATAACCGATCTGAATGTCCTGGCTAATTTCAATCCAAAAGTTCCTTCCAATTTTAAGAACGCCGATGTGCTGATGTTGGGGAATCTACATCCCAAGGTACAACTTAGTGTTATTGAACAAATGGAAGTAAGACCAAAGCTCATAGTGCTAGACACTATGAACTTCTGGATGGATAATACCCTTCCCGAATTAAAAGAGGTTATCCGTCTAACCGACGTGATGACCATTAATGACGAAGAAGCCAGACAGCTTACCAAGGAATATTCCTTAGTCAAAGCAGCCCAAAAGATACATACCATGGGGCCCAAATATGTGGTAATAAAAAAGGGAGAACACGGAGCACTTTTATTTCATAAGGATGAGGTTTTCTTTGCCCCTGCCTTACCCCTGGAAGAGGTTTTTGACCCCACCGGAGCTGGAGATACTTTTGCCGGCGGTTTTGTTGGATATCTTGCCGAAACAGAAAATATATCTTTCAATAATTTAAGAAATGCTGTTATACATGGGTCTAACCTGGCATCCTTCTGTGTAGAAAAGTTTGGTACAGAACGTATGAAGGAACTATCCAAAGCAGAAGTTGAAAACAGGCTCGATCAGTTTAAACAACTAACACAATTTGATATTGAACTACAATAACGCCCTGTACTTACGGGGCTTTTTTTATCATATGAATTATGAGTGATGCTATAAAGCACGAATGCGGGATCTCCCTGATACGTTTGTTAAAACCGCTGGACTTCTATAAAAAGAAATATGGTTCTGCCTTTTATGGGGTAAACAAAATGTACCTCATGATGGAAAAACAGCACAACCGCGGACAAGATGGTGCCGGTTTTGCAAGTATAAAATTAGACGTAGCGCCTGGTCAGCGTTATATGAGCAGGGTCCGCTCTGTAGCCTCCCAGCCCATACAGGATATCTTTGCCCAGATCAATGAACGGATCAATACCGCCTTTAAGGAACATCCCGAATATATTGAGGATGCTGAAGCGCAGAAAAAATATATCCCCTACATAGGCGAAGTATTGCTAGGGCATGTTCGTTATGGCACGTTTGGCAAGAATAGCATTGAAAATGTTCATCCTTTCCTGAGACAGAATAACTGGATGCACCGGAATCTGATCGTAGCCGGGAATTTCAATATGACCAACGTAACTGAATTGTTCGATAACCTGGTTCAATTAGGACAACATCCAAAGGAATTGGCAGATACAGTCACCGTCATGGAAAAGATTGGTCATTTCCTGGATGATGCCGTAGCCAAGCTTTACAAGGAAATAAAAAAAGAGGGGTATAATAAAATGCAGGCTTCTCCTTTGATAGCAGAACGACTTAAAGTAGCTAAAATACTGAAAAAAGCTGCAAAGAATTGGGACGGAGGCTATGCTATGGCTGGTTTACTTGGGCATGGAGATGCGTTTGTACTAAGAGACCCTTCGGGCATCAGACCAGCGTATTGGTATCAGGATGATGAAGTTGTAGTGGTTGCCTCAGAGAGGGCAGCCATTCAAACAGTTTTCAATGTGAAATACGAAGAGGTCAAAGAAGTAGACCCTGCACATGCTCTTATCATAAAAAAGAACGGGACGGTTACCCTGGAAAAGATCATGGAGCCTTTGGAACGAAAAGCCTGTTCTTTTGAGCGTATCTATTTCTCAAGAGGCAGTGACCAAGAGATCTATTTGGAGAGAAAACAATTGGGAAAACTTATTTTTCCCAAGATCCTGACGGCCATAGACCACGATATAAAGAATACTGTGTTCTCTTATATTCCCAATACAGCCGAAACTTCCTTTCTGGGAATGGTAAAAGAGGCACAGAACTACCTCAACAAAAAAAAGGAAGATCAGATTCTCGCCAAAGGTTCCGGGATTACAAGTACAGAACTTCACGAGATCCTGGAAATACGGCCGCGCATAGAAAAGGTTGCCATTAAAGATGCAAAATTAAGAACCTTTATCACCCAGGACAGCAGCCGGGATGATCTGGTGGCCCACGTATATGATATCTCATATGGTTCAGTAAATGAAAATGACAATCTGGTGATCATTGATGATAGTATCGTTAGAGGCACCACCTTAAAGAATAGTATTTTAGGGATCCTGGATAGGCTGGCCCCAAAAAAGATCATTGTGGTCTCCTCTGCTCCCCAGATACGCTATCCGGATTGCTATGGCATTGACATGGCTAAATTGGAAGACTTTATCGCCTTTAAAGCTGCGCTTGAGTTGCACAAGGAACACAATAGCCTAGGTCTCGTTGAAGAGATCTATAAGAAGTGTAAGGATCAATTTCACAAAAAGGACCTGGAGATCATAAATTACGTAAAGGAATTTTACGCTCCCTTCACCGCAGATCAGATCTCCCAAAAAATTGGCGAATTGTTAAGTCCGGCTGATATCAAAGCAGAAGTGACCATCATCTATCAATCCATTGAAAACCTACACCATGCCTGTCCTAAGAATTTGGGCGACTGGTATTTCACCGGGAACTACCCTACTCCAGGAGGAAATAAAGTAGTGAATAAGGCATTTATCAACTTTTATGAAGGAAAGAATGAACGCGCCTATTAGCCGAGAATTAAATGAAATTCATATAATTGTGCATTTCATCGATAATATGTGCATTTAATCGTCTTTCTCGTCTTTCCGGACCTAAGGAAGTTACATTAGTCATGCCATAGCATAAGTAGGTTAAGTTCATGGTAAGATTTGGGGCAAAAAAGGTGGAGACTTCTCCACCTTTTTTATTTTCGGGTGTTTGACAACCATTCCTTAGCTCCAATTGTAGTCCGTTTCCTCCATGAATTTGAATAGAACCTTCTCAAATGGTATTTCAACCAATTAAAGGGGCGTTTGTCCAAAACCTTTTTTCTCAGCAAGCTCATAGTTTACTTTTGGAGGACCATAGCATAAGTAGGTTAAGTTCATGGTAAGATTTGGGGAAAAAAGGCAGGATAATTCCTGCCTTTTTTATTTCTGATTATCAAAGTATTAGCCATAAACCCGCTTCAATTCTTAAAACATACAGAGCCCGTTTCTTAAATCTTTGTCCAAAATTTCTTAAATTTTCTTTGTTATTTCTCACAATACCAGTAATTTAGTTGTGCCATAGCATAAGTAGGTTAAGTTTATGGTAAGATTTGGGACGAAAAGGGTGGGGACTTCTCCACCCTTTTCTATGATACCAATCTCCACTTTATTCCAATTAAAAAGCCGCAACCCAGAAAGGTTGCGGCTTTTTAATATTTCGTTGCTTTATCTATTTGTGCTTGTTGTAATTCTCTGCAACTTTAGCCCAATTAACCACATTGAAAAAGGCCGTAATGTAGTCTGGTCTTCGGTTTTGATAATTCAAATAATAGGCGTGTTCCCACACGTCCAGACCCATGATAGGGGCGCCTCCGCATCCTATGCCCGGCATTAGGGAATTATCCTGGTTGTGTGTAGCACAGATCTCCAACTTACCCCCTTTATGGACGCATAACCAGGCCCAGCCAGAACCAAATAATGTTCCCGCAGCGTTGCTGAATTTCTCTTTAAAACCATCAAAAGAACCAAATGCAGTGTTTATTGCTGCAGCAAGATCTCCACTAGGTGAACCTCCTGCTTTTGGCCCCATGATCTCCCAAAAGAGAGAATGATTAAAGTAACCTCCTCCATTGTTGCGTACCGCATTATTGTTCATGTCCAAGCCTTTTAGGATCTCAACAATACCTTTTGAGGCAAGGGGAGTTCCTTCAATGGCAGCATTTAATTTGGTAGTATATCCGTTGTGATGTTTTGTGTGATGTATTTCCATGGTCCTTGCATCGATATAAGGTTCTAAAGCATCGTATGCATAGGGTAATTTTGGTAGTTCAAAAGCCATATTAAAAAGTGTTTTTGTTAATATTTAGTGTTCACCAAAAGTACGGATTTTAACAATTATATTCCCATAATAATATGTTAAGAACTCTGCTAGTTTCCTTAATTTGCAGGTAAATTCAAATCCTCTGGACTCATACGTAATTTACGATGCCTCGGCCGGTTCCGGCAAGACCTTTACTTTAGTGAAGGAATATCTGAAATTACTTCTGGCTGTTGAAGGCGGCCAGAATTTCCGAAAAATCCTGGCCATCACCTTTACAAACAAGGCGGTCAATGAAATGAAGCATCGCATTTTGGAATGTCTGCATTCCTTTTCAGTCCCTTCGGAGGCTACAAGAAAAAATGAACTCTTTCTTCAATTGGTCCAAGAGTTGAAACTATCGCCTGAGGTTTTGCATCAGCGATCGAAAAGGACCTTGAGGGAGATCCTGCACAATTACGCATTTTTTGATATTTCTACCATAGATAAGTTTAATCATCGACTTATAAAGACCTTTGCTAAAGACCTTAAGATCCCTCAAAACTTTGAAGTGATCCTGGACACTGAGCTTCTTTTGTCCGAAGGGGTAGATCGTCTGATAGGCAATGCCAAGGCAGGGGAGCAAATCACGGATATCCTGATTGCCTTCGCACTTGAAAAAATAGACGACAGTAAAAGCTGGAATATAGGGTACGACCTGAACAAGGTTGGCAGCATGCTATTTAATGAAAATCACGCTCCTTTTCTTGAAGAACTTACGCGCAAAGACCTGAGTTCCTTTATGCGAATACAATCCCTGCTCATTAAAAACATTTCCTCAGGAACGGAAGATCTGAAAACAGCCTCACAAAACGTACTCCAACTCATCTCAAACTCAAATTTGGATCAATCCGATTTTAGATCGGGATATTTCCCCAAGTTTATGCAAAAAATAAGTGAGGATCCTTCTTCACTAGATTTTTCCGCAAAATGGAAAGAACAATTTGGCAATGACTTACTCTATATAAAATCTGCCCCTGAGGAAAAGAAAGCCAGTATAGATGCCCTGATGCCTCAGTTCATCGCTGCTTTTGACAGAATTAAGAAGCTATATGGCCGACTCTCATTTTGCAAAAATATCTATCAAAACTTAGTACCCCTAACCATACTGAATGCTTTACAGAAAGAGATCAATGCGCTGCTGGAAGAAAGGGATCAGCTACCCATTTCAGCATTTAATACACTAATTTCCAAACATATAAAGGATCAGCCGGCTCCTTTTATATATGAGCGTTTAGGCGAAAAATACCGACATTATTTTATTGACGAGTTTCAGGATACCTCCCTGATGCAATGGTCTAATTTGGTGCCGCTGATCTCACATGCCATAAGTAGTGAAGATCTGCAGGGAAACAGAGGAAGTCTTTTTTTGGTTGGTGACGCAAAGCAAGCTATCTACAGATGGCGGGGCGGGCGGTCCGAACAGTTCTTAAACCTTATACGCGATGATGAAAATCTTTTCGGCATACCTCCGGTAACCGCCACACTAGGCACTAATTACAGAAGTTTTGAAGAAATAGTTACGTTCAACAATGCCTTTTTCACCTCTGCTGTACCTCACCTAAACAGTGAAATTTACCAGGATCTGTTTATCAAAGGCAATCAGCAGATGCACACCAAAAGAAAAGGCGGACTGGTAAGTATCCGATTTCTTAAGGATACTGAAGGCCCCACAGAGCTCGGGTACTGTGAAGAGGTGCTTACCATTATTAATGAACTGCTTAATGCGCAGGTGCCTTTACGGGATATTTGCGTACTGTTCCGCACCAAACAACAAGGCATTAAAATTGCAGAACATTTGTTAGGTCATGGTATCCCGGTTATCTCTTCAGACTCTTTGTTGCTGCGGAATAATTCCTCGGTTATTTTCCTGATCAACCTTCTTATGCTCTCAAACTTTCCTGAGGACAAGAACATTCAGTACACCATACTATCATTTTTATCTCCGGCCGAAGATAAGCACCCTTTTATTGTCCAAAACCTGGGAGACCTGGCACCCCTTTTCAGCGCTGCTTACAAGTTTGACCTGGCTGTTTTTAACAAGCTGTCTGTATATGACGGCCTGGAGTACGCTATTCAGCGTTTTGGGCTCGCCAAGGACTCAAATGCCTACTTAAGCTGTTTCCTGGACGCCGTGCTAGAGATAGAACAAACTTTGGACACAGGCATTACAACTTTTCTGAGACAATGGGAGAAGAAAAAAGACTCCCTTAGTATCCCGGCACCTGAAAACATAAATGCCGTGCAGCTTATGACCATTCACAAGGCCAAGGGACTAGAATTCCCCATGGTTATATTTCCCTTTGCCAATACCTATATATACCAGGATAGAGATCCAAAAATTTGGATCCCCCTGGAAGAGCTTTCCATTGAAGGATTTGAGAACATTCTGATAAGTAAGAAAAAGGAAATGACCCTCTATCACGAACAGGCCAGCCTTTTGTACGAAGAGGAACAACAAAAAATGGAATTAGATGCCTTTAATCTCCTGTATGTGGCGCTGACCAGAAGTATTCAAGGACTTTTTATTGTTTCTGAGATGGATCTCACCTCTAATGGGGAGCATAAGCCCACTTATTTCTCGGGTCTTTTTATTCATTTCTTAAAAGAACAGCAACGATGGGACCCGGGTACTTACCGGTATGACTTTGGGAAACTTACGTATGAAGCTAAGAACAAAACTCTTGCCATTTCTCACAGGAACATACCTTATATATACACCAATAAATTTGAAAGCTCCCTTACCATCAGTACTCGAGCCGGAGAACTATGGGGTTCCTCAAGAGAAATAGCCATTTCTCAGGGAACTTTAATACACTTTGGCATGAGTTTGATCTTAAGTGGGGACGATATAGCGCCAACTGTATCCCTCCTGATAGATACAGGAGCAATCTCCGCTGATGAGCGAAGCGGTTACACCATACTTTTTACCAACATTGTTGCACATAATGCTTTAGCCCCCTATTTCCGCGACGGACTCACAATTAAAAATGAACAACGTATAATTACGGAAAATGGGGTAATTTTGCGACCAGACAGAATGGTGTTTGAGGAGACGGGGGTAACAATTATAGATTACAAGACCGGTAAGGAATCCTCCTCGCACATAGAACAAATAGACACCTATGGCCAGACCTTAAAAACTATGGGGTATGAGGTGAAGAATAAAGTGCTGGTCTATATTGATAATGAAATTAAACCCGTATTTATATAATTATGTACAGTAGTATACAAAAATACCTGGAAGATGAGCTTATAGCAATTGAAGAAGCCGGACTTTACAAAAAAGAACGGATCATTACCTCTTCACAAGATGCTGTGATCAAAATTTCAACAGGACAGGAAGTAATTAATTTTTGTTCCAACAACTATTTGGGCTTGTCTTCACATCCTGAAGTTATCAAAGCTGCGAAAGATGCGCTAGATTCTCATGGTTTTGGAATGTCATCCGTGCGTTTTATTTGTGGTACCCAGGACATTCACAAAGAACTGGAAGAGAAGATAGCCTCTTTCTATGGAACAGAGGATACCATCTTATATGCAGCAGCATTTGATGCTAACGCGGGTGTTTTTGAACCACTATTATCTGCAGAAGATGCTATTATTTCAGATTCATTGAATCATGCTTCTATTATAGATGGCGTGCGCTTGTGCAAGGCAAAGAGATACCGATATGCTAACAGTGATATGGAAGATCTGGAAACCCAGTTAAAACAAGCCGTAGCAGATAAGGCGCGTTTTAAGATCATAGTAACGGACGGCGTCTTCTCCATGGACGGGCTGCTAGCGCCCCTGGATAAGATATGCGACCTTGCGGATGCCTACGATGCCATGGTAATGATAGATGAATGCCATGCTGCAGGGTTTATTGGGGCAACCGGAAGAGGAACCCTGGAAGAAAAAGGGGTGATGAACAGAGTAGACATTATAACAGGTACACTGGGCAAAGCCCTAGGAGGTGCCATGGGAGGATATACCACAGGTAAAAAAGAGATCATCGCCATGTTAAGGCAGCGCTCAAGACCCTATTTGTTCTCTAATTCTTTAGCACCTGCGATTGTAGGGGCCTCTATAAAAGTATTTGAGATGTTGGCAGGGAGTACAGAACTTCGAGATCAACTGGAGCGTAACACAAAATACTTCAAAAAAGGTTTGAAAGATGCCGGTTTCGACATAATTGATGGTGAATCTGCTATTGTTCCCGTTATGCTCTACGATGCAAAATTATCGCAAAAAATGGCTGATATGCTATTAAAACAGGGAATTTACGTCATTGGCTTCTTTTATCCGGTTGTGCCTAAAGGAAAGGCCAGAATCCGTGTACAATTGTCCGCAGCGCATAAAAAAGAACACCTGGATAAGGCCATCGCAGCCTTTATAGAAGTTGGCAAGGAGTTAAAAATTGTCTAATTCCGCAGAACCTATATATTTCAATAGGTTAAAAAAAAAAGAAATTGATTTTGTTAATAATTCTTAACAACTTACATTTGCAGCTAATAAACACTTAAACTTAAAATTTTGAACATGAAACAGCTTAGCAGATTATTGGTTGTTGGCCTACTTCTTATAGGGTTTAACAACATTCAAGCGCAGGATGAAAATAATCCCTGGCAAGTTAGCTTTGGTGTAAACGCAATAGATGTTTATCCTACTAATGACCAAGATGCCGCTTACCAAACAGGTACTTTATTCAGTGAGTACTTTAATGTAAATGATCACTGGAATATTTTGCCTTCCATTTCTTACGTATCTGTATCCAAGTATGTTGGTGACGGTTTCTCTGTAGGAGCCAGAGGTAGTTTAAACCGAATCTCTAAACTAGGAGATGTTTCGGTAGACGATTTATCTCATTACGCTGTGGATGGTACTATTAAATACAATATCCTTAAAGACAAAAAAATAATTCCATTCGTAGAGATTGGTGGAGGTTATACTTGGGTCGATGAAATTGGATTTGGAACTGCTAACGCCGGTATCGGTGCCAGCTTTTGGTTCAATGACAACATTGGCTTCAGTGTTCAAACTCAATACAAGCATGCTTTCGAAGACTACGGTGTAAAACACTTCCAGCACTTAGCAGGTATTTCTATCAAATTTGGTGGAACTGATACTGATGGTGACGGAATCTATGACAAAGACGATGCATGTCCGGAAGTTGCTGGTTTAGCTGCTTTCAACGGATGTCCTGATTCTGACGGAGATGGTATCGAAGATGGAAAAGACAGCTGTCCTAACGAAGCTGGTTCTAAAGAATTAAACGGATGTCCTGATGCTGACGGAGATGGTATCGCTGATAAAGATGATGCTTGTCCTAATGAAGCTGGTTTAGCTGCTTTAGCTGGTTGTCCTGATGCTGATGGTGATGGCGTTGCTGATAAAGACGATGCTTGTCCTAGCGAAGCTGGACCTGCTGAGAACAAAGGATGCCCATGGCCTGATACAGATGGTGATGGTGTCTTAGATAAAGATGATCAGTGTCCAGACGTTGCCGGAACAGTGGCCAACAAAGGTTGTCCTGAAGTAACTGAAGAAGTTCAAAAACAATTGAACGACTATGCAAGAACAATCTTGTTCGACACAGGTAAAGCATCTCTTAAAACTGAATCAGTTTCTGTATTCGTAGACATCATTAAGATCCTAAACGAATATCCTAACGCTAACTTTACAGTTGAAGGTCATACAGATAGCCAAGGTGGTGAGAAAACTAACCAGGCGTTATCTGAAAAGAGAGCAAATTCTGTAAGAGACTTCTTGATTGCAGAAGGAATTGGAGCAGCCAGATTATCCGCCATCGGTTACGGCGAAGCTAAACCAATCGCTCCTAATAACACAAGAGCTGGTAGAGCACAGAACAGACGTGTTGAGATCAACCTAGTTAAGTAAATAATAAACGTTTATAACGTGTAAAAAGCTCCGCAAATGCGGAGCTTTTTTTATTTTTATCCATGCAAAGTTTTCTTGAAGAAGTTGTTGCCGATATTATCCATACTGCACAAATCAGTGATGATCTGGTTCTGGTGGTGCCCAGTAAGCGCGCCGGTGTATTTCTGTTGCAGCAATTCTCAAAAGTAACCAAGACTGCCTCCTTTGCTCCTACCATAGTAACTATTGAGGAATTTGTAAAACAACTTTCCGGACTTCGATATGCCTCCGGTACTCAATTGATCTTTGAACTGTACCATGTATATCAAGAACTTCACAAAGAAGAAGCAGAGAGTTTCTATAGTTTTTCCAAATGGGGAAACACCTTATTGCAGGATTTTAATGAAATAGACCGTTATTTAATTCCTCCTCAAGAGATATTCTCCTATCTGAGTGCCATTCAGGAAACCAATCACTGGTATGTACAGCCAAATAAGACACCGATGATTGAATCTTATATCCGTTTTTGGAAGTCCCTGAAACCACTATACGATGCTTTTAAAGATCATTTAACGCAGCTGGGTGTTGGCTATCAGGGAATGATATACAGAAAAGCAGAAGAAAATATTGGTGAATTTGCCACAAGCATCCAGCCGCATTCGCATTTTTTTATTGGTTTTAACGCCCTAAATGCTGCCGAATCTTCCATTATTCAAACCCTTCTATCTAAAGAAAAAGCAACGGTGTATTGGGATATAGATCCGTGTTTTCTAAAGGATCACCTGCATGATGCCGGTCTATTCATTCGATCTTATCTTAAACAATGGCCTTACTACAGCGCTAATGCCCCAAAAGGTCCTGCCCCTACTTATCACAGTCAAAAGAACATAAGAATCGTAGGAGTGCCTAAGAATGTATCACAGGCCAAGTACGTAGGTGCTTTATTGGAGGAGCTTCAGGATAGTGACAGGCATGCCTTGAAAAATACGGCCGTTGTACTTGGTAATGAACATCTTCTGAACCCAGTGCTCAATTCAATGCCGGCAAGTATTTCAAATATCAACGTAACCATGGGATATCCGGTGGCCAATACTCCGGCTGCAAGCCTGTTCAACGAATTTATTGCGCTCTATGTTACTCCACAATATAAAGGTTGGTACTACAATGATCTCCTGTCTTTCATTGCCCACCCCTACATACAATCCCTGTTCAAAACACCGCAAAAAACAACATCCGAATTGGCTGGGAGCATCAAGGAGAAAAACTGGGTCTATATTACTCCTCAACATATACAACAACTATCTTCGGAAGATATGGAGGTTCTTTCCCTCCTCTTCTCAAAAGACTATACCTCGCCCACAGCGCTGCTCAACGCCTGCGATACATTACTTCTACTGCTAAAAGACCTCTTTACGTCTGAAACCGATCCTATTTCCCTCCAATATCTCGTTCAATTTCATGTGGTGTTCAATGAATTGAAAGAATACATGGCTACATACGATTTTATAAAAGATCTAAAATCTTTTCAAAGCCTCTATAAAGAATTACTGGCCATAGAAACAATCGACTTTTACGGCGAACCCCTGGAAGGAGTACAGCTAATGGGAATGTTAGAAAGCAGAAATCTCGACTTTGAAACAGTGATCATCACCTCGGTGAATGAAGGTGTCCTTCCTTCGGGCAAAACCAATTCGTCCTTTATCCCTTTCGACCTTAAAAAAGAATTTAAACTTCCCACCTATAAAGAAAAGGATGCCGTGTACACCTATCATTTTTACAGGCTGCTACAACGGGCCAGGAACGTCTATTTACTTTATAATACGGAAGCAGATGTTCTGGAGGGGGGAGAAAAAAGCCGGTTTATTACCCAATTGTTGACCGATGACAGCGGGGAAAAAAATATTAGTCATGTAGTTGCTTTGCCCGCCATGGAATTACCAGTGCAGGAAAATGAGATCATAGCGAAAGACCTCTCTGTGCTTACCGTCTTGCAAGAGAGGGCTCAAAAGGGATTTTCTCCCACTTTTCTATCCCAGTATATTCGAAATCCAATCGATTTTTATAAGAAATATGTGCTGGGCATACAAGAAGCCGTCAATGTAGAGGAAGTGATCGCGGCCAACACCTTTGGGACGGTCATACACAGCTGTATGGAAGCGCTGTACACCCCTTTTATTGGAAGCCAGCTTTCCCCGGATAAACTAAAAAAATTATTCCCGGATATTCCTAGGGTAGTTAAAGAACATTATAAAGAACACTATCCCAATGTTTCTTTGGAAAGTGGCCAAAATTTAATTGCATACCATGTTATTCAGCGCTATATAGAAAAATTTATCACCTCTGAAATCAAAGAAAGCTCCAAACATACTATTGAGCTCCTGGCCCTGGAAGAACCTTTTAAAACATCACTTGCGATTCCAACCGTAGACTTTCCGGTGTTTCTCAGGGGAACCCTCGATAGAGTAGACAAAAAGGATGGAGTGCTCCGTATTTTAGATTATAAGACCGGGAATGCAAAAAACTCCGAGGTAGAAATTACAGACTGGGAGAGCCTTATCAGTGATCCGGACAAAGGAAAGGCCTTTCAACTTTTGTGTTATGCCCTAATGTATAGCCAAAAACACCAACCGGAGGCTTTTGAAGCCGCCATTATTCCTTTCAGGAACCAGGAGGCGGGGCTTCTCACCTTTGCCTTCAAAGAGTCGGTTGGAAAGTCCCCAAAGAATACCTCCATTACGGCGAACACCATGGACTTGTTCCGGGAACAGCTTGTGCAATTAATTGAAACCATTTGCAATCAGCAAGAAGCCTTTGTTGCAAAGCAGCTCTAGACTTATTTCTTATCGGGCCTGCTGGGCCTAACTTCTATCTTACTGGGCAATGTCCTGGGATTCATCTTTAGCAGATCCTCTACCAATTTCCCGATGTCTTCCGGCTGAATTTTCCAGGCATCACTCTCAGAGGGCTCATTCCCGTTAAAATGGCTGGCCACGGATCCCGGCATAATGGTAGTTACTTTTATGTCGTGCCCCCTAAGATCTAACATGGCGGCCTGGGTAAAGCCAACTACCCCAAATTTAGAGGCATTGTAACCTGTGCCCGATGCAAAAAAGTTGGTCCCTGCCAGACTGGCAATAGTGATATAATAGCCGTGGGAACTTTTTAGGGGGTCCAATGCTGCCTTTAAGGTATAAAAAGCCCCGCTTAGATTGGTGTCTATCATCTTTCGCCAGTCTTCCACGCTCAGTGTGTCTACCGGGTTAAAAATCCCCACCCCTGCATTGGCAATGACCACATCTAACTGTCCCCATTTTTTGAGAATGCCAGCTACTGCAGCGGCTTCATCTTCGGGTTTAGTAACATCAGAGGCCAGCCCCATTACCTGTGACTCAGATCCAAGTTCCCGGGCCACCTTTTCAGCGTCTTTTATACTTCTGCCGCTGATAGCGACCTTCATGCCCGCATTGAGTAGAGTTTTGGCAATGCCGTGTCCAATTCCTTTGGTGCCGCCCGTTATATAAGCTACTTTTCCGTCTATGTTGTTCATTATTTCTTTTTTTCTAAAGTAAGGATCTGTACAACGGTCCTAAAACTTATGGCGTTATTCTTTTCTTAAAATAAAAGAAGTTTGGATTTTGAAACGTTGCTAAAAAGTAGTTCCTTTGGACTTCCAAAAAGGGGGATTAGCTCAGCTGGCTAGAGCGCTTGCCTGGCAGGCAAGAGGTCACCGGTTCGACTCCGGTATTCTCCACTAGATCAAGCACTAAAATTTGTGCGATTCAGCATCATAAAAAACCGTCGAGCTTGCTTGTACGGTTTTTTTTATGCTGAAGCGTTAGGTCTGAAAGACCACAAAATCAAATTTTAGTATTTGCAGTACTTGGTTTATCGGAGCAACGAAGTTACTCCGGTATTCTCCACGAACAAGCGCAATCGGGAAAGCGTTTAAAACAAAAGAAAGCCGCCAAGTTTACTTGAGTGGCTTTTGTGTTTTTAATGCCCGGGGCCGCAAGGACACGGCCGATTGCATTTGCAAAACGGGATATCTCAGGAGCAACGTAGTTACTCCGGTAGTCTCCCCCAAAACATACAGACCTTCAAAGATGTAAGGGCTTCTTTAGTTTTTGTCAACGCAAGGTTTATACTCATTTTTTGATTCATGGTGCATTGAAAAGTAACTCCCATCTTTCAAATAGCCTCAGATTTCCTACATTTATATAAATGATATATAGTGCATAATGCACTATATTCAATTGTTGGGGTGCAATTATACGGTGCATTGGGTTCCTTTTTTGCGGAGCAGGGCGGATAAAGAATAAGGAATGGTTTATCTATGTGAAATTTGGTGCTGGGATCGTACTAAATCGACTTGTCAAGCATTCTTCGCTGACGGCGTGGAGCGTTCCACGTTCCGGACGTCGGCACGTCCTAAAAATGCTTGAGGGAAAGGTAGCTGTTTTCAGTGCACTACCCTTGCAGTTTACAGAGTAACATAGTAAACCGACCTTTTCTC
>NZ_JBATLB010000233.1:0-1773 GCF_049669965.1 Muriicola sp.
GTACAGACCGGCCTGGATATTACAATGATTCCTTCAATCCCTCAATCAATTGATCTACCTCTGCCTTAGTTGTATAGTGTAAAAATGAGATGCGTATTACGCCAGGTACTCTGGGGATCTCCATGTCCTTCAGTGGGCGAACCGCATAGAAATCGCCCATGCCCAGCATCAACTTATGCCGGAGTAAGCTTGTGTATACTACTTTAACACTTTTCTTCAAAGGTATGATGGAAACTGTTGGGGCCCTACCTGAGGAGCTGTCCGGACCTACAATACGCAGATCCTCACGGGAACGAAGAAAATCTAACAAACGCTCCAAGAGCTCTTGTTCATGTTTGTGAAACAATTCATTGATCGCCCTGTTTCTTTCAGAAGGTGAGGCTGGCATCTTAAAGTGATGGTCATAGACCGCGTCCAGATAATCCAGAATACCGCTAACGGCCCCTATCTGTGCATGGTCCGGACCTGCCGGCGTGATCATACTTTTGGTAATACCTTCCTTAAAGAAATGTGATTGGTTTTCCATTTTTTCTATTAGATCCTTTTTCACATACATAAAACCCAGGTGTGGTCCGTAGGTTTTGTACAGGGAGAAAAGATAAATATCTGCCCCCAGTGTTTTCAGATCGGGGAAGCCATGCGGGGCGGCCGCCACTCCGTCTACCACGCAAATTGAACCATGTGCATGTACCATGTTACTAATTTCCTTAACCGGATTGAAATACCCGATGACATTGGAACAATGCGGAAAAGCTACCATTTTGGTCCTGTTGGTAAATAAACCATCCAGATCTTCCAGGCTCAACATTCCCGTTGTCTTATTTACATGCCATTCCACCACCTTTATACCTCGTTCTCCCAGGCGCCTCCAGGCACCTGCATTGGCCTCATGGTCCTGGCAGGAAACAATGATCTCATCTCCATCTTCCCACATGGGCCGCATGGCATTGGCCAGCACATAGACATTCTGGGTGGTAGACGGCCCAAAATGAATTTCAGAGGCATCTACATTCAGATACTCGGCCATCCGGCTGTAAGAAGTATCCATCATTTTGCCGGCCTTCATAGAAGCAGGGTAGGGGTAATAGGGCTGTACCTTATTTTTTAGGTAGAAGTCGGTCAGCTTATCAACAAACTGTTGACAGGGATAGGAACCTCCTGCATTTTCAAAAAAAGCCCAGCCATGTAAGGAAGGTTCTGAAAAAGCTGGAAAGTTTGAGCGCACAAAAGGGATGTCGAGTTTCATAACGAATGAGGTTTCCTTAAAGAGGGTTTATTTCTCATCCTAAGATACTGAATTCTTGTGGTTAGTAATCCGCCGCTCAAGACCTATCCTTAAAGCCTTGCAGAGGAATATTTATTTTCTAAAAATATCGAGTGTCTTATGATACTCGTCATAGAGTACCAACTTGGTTGCTGTTAATTCTAAAATAGGAAATATCAGGGGTTTGGTAGAGAGTGATCCGTCTGAGGCAAAATTCAAAAAGTCGTCCGGAATTTTTCGATTTTCCTGGTCGATGGCCGAATCGATCAGGGTGAGTCGTTTCCCGTTAGGTGATAGGTGCCAGCTGCCATTTCTTGTTGCGTTTTTCTGATTTTCGAGCGAAACAATATCGTAGGTAAATGTTCCATTCTGGTTAAAGGTAAAATAATACTGATTTTGATTCGCAATAGTATCTTTTAAGGCCTCCAGAACCTGTTGCCCATCCCTGAAACTTCCCATGAACTGCCATTGGCCATAAATATCCTGCACCGTGCGTTCCTGGCTGCAAA